>JBDKKQ010000317.1:0-18641 GCA_039796015.1 Verrucomicrobiota bacterium | reverse complement strand
ATTGCAAACCGCTTGCATCATCAAGGTGATCTAGGGAAACAAAAAACCCGCCGGCGAACCGGCGGGTTTCAAAAAGGTCGTGACAGTTTACTTCATCAGAAGCATCTGCCGAGCGCGCTTGATCGCGATGCTGAGCTTGCGCTGGAAGGGGGCCGGCAAGCCGGTGTACTTCCGGGGCAGAACCCGTCCGTTGTCGGTCACGTACTGCTTGAGCAGGGCGACGTTCTTGTAGTCGATAGCGTCGATGGTGAACTCGACCTTAGGCTTCGGACGCGGGGTCCGGGCTGCGGTCGATCGGCGCTTCTTCTTTTCCTCGAGCTTGGTCTTGCGGGGCATAGCTTACCTTACTTGATTTCGCGATGCAGGGTATGACGGCGAAGGAAAGGATTGAACTTCTTCTTTTCCACCTTGTCGGTCTGCAGCTTCTTGTTTCGGGACGTCTGGTAGCGGGAGACGGGCTTACCCTCCTTCTTCGCTTCCGTACACTCAATGGTCACAATCTCACGCGGCATAAATCAGTTTTCCTTATCCTTGGTCGGTTTCTCTTCGACGTCGCTGTCGTCGTCTTCAACGTCCACCGAGGCACCGGCCTCGACGGAGCCCAGCGAACCGAGGCGGTTTCGCTGGCGCAGGACGCCTTCCTTCTCGAGTTGGGCCTGCGATTCAACCGTGTAACGGGCCCAGGGGATCGCCTCTAAGCGGGCCTTGGGAATGATTTTTGAAGTCAATTCGCAGACACCGTAAGTGCCTTTTTCGATCCGCTTGAGGGCTTCCTCGATCTCATAAACAGCATCCTGATCTGAAGATAGAAGGCTGAGTGCGAAATCGCGGTCGAAATTGTCGGTACCAGAGTCACCCATGTGGAGGCTATAGCTCTCCATCTCAGATTGGGATTCTTTGGCTAATCCGCTCATCTGGCCGCGGAGTCGCTCGTGCAGGTCCAGAAGGTTTTGATAGAACTTCTGCCACTCCGGCTTGACCCGGGAAATGGGCATCCAGTTCAGGGTCTCGGGAGGTACGGGTTTTCCACCGGATTTCGCCAAGGGGCGTCCGAGGATCGTGGCAGCACTAACAATGCCGACCTTTTGGTGGCCTGTTTTCTTGATCGCAACCGGTGCCGGTTTTTTTGCCATGGCGTCTCTTTCCCTGTTTACTTGCTGAGGCACTCGTCCACCGCGGACGACTCATCCGCCAAGTGCTCTTCTCCTACAACTCATTTCGAATCGAGGGCCGCGGAACCTAACAAGCGGCTGACAGAACGCCACTAAAATCTTTAGATGATGCGCGAGCCTCCGGCCAACGAGCAGTGATCTAAAGGAATTTTGAGCGCACCCAATGGCGATGGGCGATGCCATTCCGGAGCGCGCAACTGGGTGCCTGATACCAGATCTGGGCGCTGCGAGGCAGATGGAAGTCGCGGCCCTCGCGCACCTTGGTGCTTCCTTCGCCTTGCTTCGTGAGGGAGCTTGCGCACACTCCGCGCCGCCCTGGCGATGCTCCAGTGGTTCTCTCTATCAGAGTCTAATGAACGCGATTCTCGCCCTTGAAGACGGTTCGGTGTTCCGTGGCCACGGATTTGGAGCGCAGGCTTCGGCGTCCGGGGAGGTGTGTTTCAACACCTCGATGACCGGCTATCAGGAAATCCTGACCGATCCCTCCTACAAGGGGCAGATCGTGACGATGACCTACCCGATGATTGGCAACACGGGCATCAACCTTCAGGACATGGAGTCTTATAAGGCTCATTGCTCGGGGTTTGTGATCCGGGAACTGAGTCCCTGGGTGAGCAACTGGCGGGCGGATCAATCGCTGGCGTCCTACTTGGAGCAGAATGGCATTCCGGGAATCCAGGGTGTCGATACGCGGGCCCTGACCAAGAAGCTCCGCGTGCGGGGTTCTTTGGCCGGATTCCTTACCACCGAGCCGATGTCGGATGCAGACGCCGTGGCTCGGGCTCGGCAGTGGGGCTCGATGGAGGGACGCAACTACGTCGTTGAAGTGACCCATCCGGAGAGTTTTATCTGGGATGAGAAGGATCAGGATTCGGCGGAATTCGCCGTGACTCAGCAGCATTCACCGCCCAACCCACGGCACATACGCCTTCCGCTGCGGGCGGCGGACATCCCGATCGTGGCCTACGATTTCGGCATCAAATACAACATCTTGCGAAGCCTCCGCCAACGGGGTTTCCGAGTCCGCGTCGTTCCTGCCGGGACTTCGGCCGCGGAGGTGCTCGCTTACAAGCCGGCCGGGGTGTTCCTGAGTAATGGTCCGGGAGATCCGGGGACGCTGAGTGAAATTGTTCGCGAGGTGAAGACACTCGTGGACACGGGCATCCCCATCTTCGGGATTTGCCTGGGTCATCAGATTCTTGGCCAAGCGTTGGGCGGCAAAACCTTCAAACTGAAGTTTGGGCATCGGGGCGGAAACCAACCGGTGAAAGATCTCGAGACGGGCCGGGTCGAAATCACTTCGCAGAACCATGGTTTTGCAGTGGATCCGTCTTCGTTGCCGGCCGAGGTGGCGGTGAACCGTATTAATTTGAATGACCAGACCGTCGAGGGGCTGCGCCACAAGACCAAGCCCGTGTTTTGCGTGCAGTATCATCCGGAGGCGGCGCCCGGTCCGCACGATTCTTCGGTGCTTTTTGATGAGTTCCGGGACCTGGTAGTGAAGAGGGGTTGATGGGTTTCTATTTCAGGAGAATTCTGAAATCAGCGGGGTTCGGCTGCGCGAGGTTCGAGGGTGATAATGAGGGCGTTGCCCATAGGGCGCTCGGATCCTTCGCACGGGGTATTCATGATTTGACCGCGGGCCCACAGGGTTGAGGAACCACCACCGTCAAGATTCAGCGCATCGGTGCATCCCAGGCGAGTGAAGTGGGCTGCCAATTCGCCGAGAGACATGCCCACTGACTGGCCGCGCTGACGGCCGTCCACTTGTACCAGGAAGAAAAATTCGGCATTCCATCCGATGGCCGAGCGCGGATGCCGAGCGTCTGAGGATTGAAACTGGGTGGGCTGGCCGTCCTTAAGCAGAGCTGGACCGCCGCCCAGAGCAGTTGGAGTATTTTTTAGGTTGGGTCGAGTTTCAGTCGACAAGGTCCAGAGAGATCCGGGTGCGGTTTGCGTGGGAGAGACTTCGTTCCTGATGGGTAGCGAAAGAACGACACCGTTGGTGGGAATCAGGGTGTTGCCGCCCGAGTGGACGGACTGGAGTCGGAAGGTCGAGCGGAGGCCCGGTCGGATGGGTAACGCCGATCCCGCCTCGGCGATGAAAAGGTATTCGGTACCTTGAGAGGGAGGGGTTCGAGGGCCCACGGCCGCCGTAAAGAGGACGGGGCGCTCTTGGCGTTCTTCGTTGAGCCCGATGGCTAGGCTCGTTCCGTCGGGAGCAATCATCGAGAGCAGCGAGACGACTGGACCAAGATGGAGCGAACGATCCGGACCCATCCAGAAGGCGCTCTTGCCGTTGGGTGCGGAGATGAATTCCCCGTCCCGAATGCAAAGTCCCTCTGGATCGCCCAGGCAGGGGCCTCCTCTCGCAAAAAAGTCCCCGTTGAGAGCAGCCAGCGCCTGACCTTGAGCTCTCGGGAAGTTCGAGGCCTGACTGGACAGCGTGGCCACACCCAGTTGATGGCCGCCACCCAGCAGGACATGAATCCCTAGATCTGAGCGGTCTCGTCGGATGCGGATCACCTGTACGGACCAGGGACCCTCCGCCAATGCCTCATGGTTGTAAGAGAAACCGTCGGCGAGCCGACTCCTGGGCGCGGGTGCCTGAGAGAAAGAGGGTTTGTTGGACGAGCGGGACGCCTCGGTTCCGACGAGTGCGGCAGCGCCGAGAAAGAGCGTGAGCCAGCGCTTCATGGCGACGGTTTCCCGGAGGGTATCGTAGGTCGAGTCTCGGGGAGCCGGACAACCAATAGGCTCGTGGCCGTGGCCCGTTCACGTCCGTAGCACGGGCTGTTGAGCACCTGACCCTCGAGGATCAACTCGGTGGAGCCGCCGCCATCGAAGTTAATGGCCTCCTGGCAGCCCAGTTTGACGAGGAACTCCGAGAGCTCGGCCAGAGTCATGCCCACCGAGAGGCCGGCCTGACGTCCATCCACGACCACGAGGAAGCAGTGGCGCTCATTCCATCCGAACGCGGAACGCGGATGACGTTCCGAAGAACGGGCTGCGGACTTGCCGGTCGGCGTGCCGAGGTGAACCAGAGCCGGGCCGCCGCCGATGGCCGAGACCGCAGATTCCAGAGTTGGTTCGGTTCGGGTCTCGAGGACCACCCGGGCCCCGGGCCGCAGGAGATCTTGCAATGGGGTTCCAGCACGGAGAATTAAACAGTCTGCCTCCAAAGGCGCAGAATGGTTGGTTACGGCGCCTCGGACCACGGCCCGGAGCGGTTGACCTGCCTTCAAGGGTGGCCCGGGATGCGATCCGTCGCGGGCTAAGATCCAGCCCGAGGGGCGATCCCATTGGATGGCCGTGGACGCGGCCGGGGTAAGCACCACCGGACGTGAGCCGTCGAAGTCCTCGTTGAGTCCGAATTCTTGTGGGGCCGATTCGCCCACGCGTACCGTGAATCGAGGGCGCACGGTTTCGATGTGGGGTTTCCCGGATGGGTCGAACCAGAGGCAGTCGCGCTCGATGGGCGCACTCACAAGCAAGTTCCGCTGAATGAAGAGGCCTCGAGGGTCTCCGGGCATAGGGTCGTTCTCGGTGGCATAGAAGTCGCCATTGATCGCGGCGACGGGTCTCCCGAGAGATTTCGGAAAGAGGGTGAGCTGATCGGACAAGGGATTAAGTCCAATACGGTCATGGAAGGCCAGTGAAGGAAAGAACCCTAATCCGGGCTGGGAGCGATCGACTCGGACGATGTGGATGGACCAGGGCTCATCCCGCACCGCGTGGCTGACACCGATTCCCGGGGCTACCTCTCGGAATTCTTGTAAGGCTTCGCCCAGGACGAGGAAATGCCCCAATGCAACCCACATCAGCCCCAGAAGGACTCGATTGAAAAGAACTCCGTGGGCAGTCCAAAACCATTGGACGAATGGGTTTGATTCCGAGGATCGGGGGGCGGTGGACTGAATCGGCGTGAAGCTTCGCATGGCGGATCAGGCCAATCCTTTCCAACGCCGCAGCGACCATTCGAGAACCAAGAGTCCCAGCAAGATCGCCAAATAGAACGGGCGGTCCCAAAGGGGCTTCCGAAGGAATTCGATCCAAGGCTGAGGCAACTCTCCCCAGAGGGCCTCGAGTCCGCGAGGATGAGTCTCTTCAACGCGGAGGGAGACACCGTTCCCCGACCGAGCCACGCCCTCCATCACCGCGGGTCTGGCCTGGAGATCGGCCAATTCCGGATCAACGCTTTCGGCCACCAGGAGTTGACGATCTACGCCGAGGGACTCCCCGCCTCGTTGCGCCACGGCGCTGATAACAAAGGTGCCCGGTTTTTGCAGAGTGATGGGAGCCACGTAGGCGCGTCGGTTTGGATCGTATCGTGCCACCGCCACTGCATTGCTGGAGGAGCCGGTTCCGGCATAGAGAGTGACTTCGGCATCGGTGACTTCCCGTTGGGCTTGATCTCGAACTCGGATGGATGCCGAAGCCGTTGCGCCCGGATTGACGTAGGCGCTGGAAAGATCGAGCAAGACCGGCGGATTAGTACGGCTGCTGCGGCCGGCGGCCAGCCAGCGAATGGCGTTCACCCAGAAACGACGGTAGTAGCGCGAGTCGCAGTTGTCTTCGGAGACGAGCCATTTCGGATTACGGGGCTCGCCCCAGAGAGTCTCAAAATCCGCGCCCCAAGATCGGGTGGTGTCGGAAGTGAAGGCCATGGTGCGGCCTCGGCCCACTTCTTGGACGGCCAGCAGCACATCGCCCTCGATGCCCTGGGGGGCATTGTCTGCATAGGCCAGTACTTGCGCGCCGGGCTTGGCCCGTTCCATTCGGTTGATGCCATGGAGGGTAGGAAATTTCTCAGTCCAGATTTTGCGCGTCTCTTCGGCATCGGCCCCGATAGCGACGATCGGATGCGTCCAAGCCGTTCGGGGCACCTTGGGTAGAAAGTCCTCTTTCGAGGAGTCGAAGGCACCCTCCATGGCCACTGGGATAATGCGGTCGAGCAGGGTCTGATGGTAGCCGCCGCGACCGAAGGCTGAGTTGCCGCCGATCATGAGGAATCCGCCGCCGAACTCCTCGACCAGTCGTGCCATGTTAGTCAATTGGAGCGGACTGAAGGAGTCGCGCCGAATGTCGCTGTGGATGACCACATCGTAGTTTAAAAGACCGGCGAGATTTTTTGGGAAGCCTTGGGTGGGATGGTCGACCGGGTAGATGCGCTCGCCCGTGTCTGGATCGGAATCCACCGTGTTGAGGTACTGCCCATTGTTGCCGAACTGCCGATAGAGCGTGGTTACCTGAATGCCCGGGTCGCTTTGCAGGGCGTCTTTGAGGTACTTCCATTCGGGCTGCGGGCTTTGGTTGTTCTGGGGAGTTCCTTCCATGTAAATCACTCGCAGCGTGGGATCCACCACCTCTAATCCGAAAGGCCTCTGGTTGTTGGAGGCGAGCCATTCGCCAGGGCTCGTCGAGACGCTCACCTCGTACACTTGGAATCCGCGCTGGCGTGGCGTGAATTCGAGTTCGACATGTTGGGCGTCGCCGTTGAGCTCCAGTGGCTTGGCCGCGAGAATCTGGCCATCCTTGCGGACTTGCACAGTGACGGTTTTCCCGGCGAAACCCGGTGATCGGAGATCCACCGAGACTCGAGACGGCGCTTTCTCAGCCACAGCACGTCGGACCTCAAGGCCGGTGATGCGCACATCGCGCACTTCGTTGGTGGTGCCGCTCAGGAGGGTGTGGACACGCAGCCCATGGCGGCGCAGTCGGCGAGCGGCTGTCTCCGGATCCAGCCCATCGGTCTCGATGCCATCGGAGACTAAGAGAACGCTCGTCAGGGGATCTTCCGGTGGCAGCGTGAGCAGGGAGTCCAGTGCGCGGGAAATCCCAGAGGAAGGACCCTCGGCGGGCCCGGCGACTCCATTGGTTTCAAGACTCATGACGTCGCTGAAGCGCAAGGCCAGCACATCGACTGAGTCCGGCTTGGCCGGCAAGACATGGCGGGCGATCCAGGCCCGGGCCGCGGTCAATCGGCCCTCAGGGATGTCGGTGGTGGCCATGCTCCGTGAGGTGTCGATGAGCACCGCCAAGCGGGTCCGGCGCGGATGGATAATTTTTTCAATCCATTGGGGATCTAGCAGGCACAGCACTAGCCCCACGAGGGCCGTGAGGCGGAGCAGGCCGCACAGGACCCGAACCCAGGGCAGCGTCCGACCGCGGGCGTACCCATAGCTCAGGGCCAGCAGGCTGACGGTGATGATCCCTGCGAGGATCAGCCACCGAGGCTCTGGCAATTGGGTGAACTGCATCATGGTGTGGTGCGAGGGGTCATTGAGCCCGGGTGAGGCGACGGAAGTATTCGCTGATTTGTTCCTCGAACTGTCGGGGTGCTTGTTCGGCCGAGACATCCGTCCGTTCGGGACCTTGCCGCAAGGCTCGCTCGAGCAGATCGGCCGCCGACTGGACCCCAGCCGCCGCCAAACTGCTGCTGGTTTCGGCAGACTCACTGCGGCCATCACCCAGCGCCTCGGCGGCCTGGGCCATTTGCTGGGCGGCGGCCTCCATGCGTTTGCTGGCTGCGAGCGCCTCGCGAGCCTCGGGGCTCTTCATACGGGCGATCTTTTCAGCCAGCTTACGGGCTTGGTCTTGAAGACGTTTCTGACGCTCAGCCATGGCGCGATCTTCTGGCCTACCGGGTCCGCCAGGCTCTTCACCCGGGCTGCCGGGCTTTTCACCTGGGCTGGGTGGGCTCGCCGGAGATGGTTGAGATTTGCCAGGTTTCCCAGGTTTCCCAGGTTTTCCGGCCTCGCCTCCGGGTGGGCTGTTTTTATCCGGCGAGCCAGGCTTGTCCTCGGGCCCTTTTTGTCCGGGCTTTTCACCCGGGGCGGGATTTTGAGTTTTGCCAGGGTTCGAACCTTCCATGAGGCGGGCCAATTCCGATTGGGCCTTGGCCAGTGCCAGCGCCTCCGCAAGGGCCTTCTCCAGCTCGGCCGCATTGGCGGGCTTCTGGGGCTTTTTATCGATGGCTTCTAACACGATCTGGGGCGGCTGTGGCTCGGGCGGCGATTCTTCAGGCGGTTTTTCGGAGAGCTCGGGCTCGGTCGGAAGGTTTTTGAGCTGCGGCATGGCTTTGATGGCCCGGTAGAGAGCGGCTAGGGCTTTCTCTTCGGCGGGGAGAGCTCCTTGGGGCGCTTGTTGTTCCAAGGCTCGAGTTGCGTCGTCCATTCCCTCCAGGGCTTCATCCAAGGCAAACTGGGCGGCCTTAGGAGCGTTCATGGATTCCAGCTTCTGTTGGTAGCGGGCGGTGAATTCGCGGGCCTCGCGTTGGCGCTGGGAGAGGTCCTGGAAGGTTTTAGCGGGCGCATTGGTGGGCGTGGCCGTGGTCTCGGCCAAGAGTCCCTTCTGGATGGCGATGAGGTTGAGGCGCTGTTGGGGCTGCCCTTTGCGCTTCGAGGGCGCCGGGCCAGATCGATCGGTCAGTTCGATAAAATACGTGGGTGAGCGTCCGATCCCGGGACCGTCGAGCGTGTTGTTGTCGCGGGCTTCGGCATAATAGGAGACCACATCGTAGGGCTTGAGCCCGAGGCTACCCAGACGGAGGACCACCGCGCCGAGGGTTTGTCCGTCCTTGAGGTTGCGGTCGCGGACTTCCAGCCGTTGCTCAGGACCGCCGAGCACGTGGTAGACGAGGGTGATCGAATCCAATCCGAAGTCGTCCGATGCGCTGACCTTGAGGGGGATGATCTCGTCTGGGTCGGCGCGGATGTCTTCGCCGGGCTCAGTGATGTCGACCTTGGGGGGCAGATCGGGAAGCGCGCGGATCAGATGTCGGGTTGCATTGGCGAGGGAGGGGCGGCCTCGCGTGTCAGCAATGAAAATGGAATACTCGGAATCGGAGGAGACGCTCAGTTCGCCGTGCCAGAGGTTGGACCCAGCGGCTTTCAATGCGATGACCGTGCCGTTGGTCAGCCGCAACTCGGCTTGGCCCAGCGCGACGTTCCCGGCCAATTCGAAGAGTGCTCGCGAGCCACGCAGGGCGGTAATGGGCGGAGAAGATTGGCGCAGTTCTGGAAGGCCGGAATAGGCCGGAGAAATGAGCCGAACCGACAGGCGAGCCACTTCGGGTGGGACGTAGGCCACCAGGGAATAAATCGGGGAGAGGGTGTCACCGGCGCGGATGCGGAAGGTACCCGATGTGGTCACCGTCAGGGTCTGGAACGCGACCGCATTGGAAAGCACCGGCACCGATAGACGCAGCCAGTCCGCGTCGCCTTCGGAGCGCCATTGGTATTCTACGGACTGGGGGATTCGGCCCGAGAGGCGGTGGGTGAGGGTCAGACTGTGGCCCACCGGGAATTCGCCACCCGCGGGTTCGACCACCAACTGGGTGAAGCGGGCCTCCGACCATGGGGCGAGGGTTCGCAGCAGGGCCGTGCCTGATTGCGGCGCCAAGATTAAGAACCCCACCAGGGCCGCCAGCACGCAGCCTCCGAAGAGGAGCCCAGGGAGACCCAGCCGCCGTAAGTAGGGAACCTCCTCGCTGTGGGCTACCTGAGCCGCGCGTTGACTGAGGGCGCTCGCCAATTCTGATTCGTAGGCCCCCGTGGGTGTCCGGACACCCGACAGGTATTCGGCGGCCGTGGACACTTCGCATCCGAGTTCGGGCCGGGTCGACTCCAGGTCGAGGGCAGCCTCCTTCAGGGGAGTTGCCTGCCGGCGCAGGCGCAACCATTGGCGCAGTCCGAGTGCCAGGCCCAGCAGGAGGCCCAACCAGGCCAAGACCCGTACCCCGGTTGGCAGCAGGAGCTTATAGTCGACAAGCATCACCGCCAGCGAACCCAAGAGCAGTCCGGCCACCATGGCCGCGACCGCACCGGTGCGTCGCGCGGCGTCCTTGCGTCCGGCGGTTTGGGCCAGTTGCCTGCGGGCTTGATCGGCGGGTGTGTTCATGGGGTAGAGCGGTTGGCGACAACGGTTTCGATGAGCAGCAGTGCCAGGGCCGCCGCGAGCAAGATGCGCCACCATTCTTGTCGGCCAGGTTCGTTGCCGAACCATCCAGGCGGCAGATCCGATTCAGCATCGGTACGACGTGCTAGGAGCCCTTCTGCGGCGGAGGGATCCCAGGCGGCGAGGTCCGATTCGATGGGCGGTGGATTGGCAGCCAAACGCCATCGTTCCCGGCCGGAATCATCGCTGACGCTGTAAAATCCAGAAATCGGGACTTCGAAAACCGCGGTGCCATCGGATCGAACTTCCAGTGCCGGTGGCGGACCTGAGGCGGCGGGTCGCACCTGCAGGCGGAACCGGGCAAAGGTTGTTTGGGCTGCTGTTGTGGGTGTAACAGCGGTCGCCGAGGCCGCGGTGAGCGCCTCCGGGATCGCCGCCGCGGATGGAATAGACGGAGTGTTGAGGCCAGCACTTCCGTTGCCCCACTGGATCCGTCCCTCGGTACCGGTGATGAGCGGATCGGAGGATCTCAGAAGGCGTTCGTCGCCATGGTCGGCCAGCCAGGTGACGGCCGCCATGACCCACGGAACGAAGCTTTTGTGTTTGGGCCAGTCCGTCCATGCGGTGTCGGCCGAGGTGTTGGCCAAGAGCACTGCGCCCCGGCCTACAGAACGGCCTAAGAGGAAGGGGTGGCCGTCGTCGAAGCGTGCCAGCACGGTGCTCTGTGGAGAGGCGGTCACCGCGTGTCGACGGGTGAATTCAGCGACGGCAGGTCCGCCGGACCGTGCCTCTGTGAAGGGACGGAAGACGGGGCTGGTCCGGTCGAAAGCACCGATGCGCCAAGGTACTTCGGCGTCGGCCGAAACCGGCGAGCCCCATTGCGCCGGAGACAGCGCGCCAAACTCAGCATTGAAGCGGGAGGGTTCTAGGGAGTCGCCGCCGAAGAAGAAGATTCCACCGCCTTGATCCACCCAGGCGTTGAGTGCGGCGACGGCGTCACCCGGAAGCGATCGCATCGCCGGCAGCAGCACCACGTCGGGGCGTGGTTTTGTGCCGTTGGGTGCTAGGGCTGCCGCCAATGCTTCTGGGCGGAGGATGTCTACCACGAAGCTCCCTTGGCCCGAATTGGTGGAGCCGAAGAACGGGTCTAGGGCGGCGGCTACAAAGAAGGTTTGCTCTTCGAACGATCTTACCTGGCTGCGATTTTCGACGGCGACGACGCGGATGCGTTCCGGCACCTGGAAAGCCAGTCGGCGAACATTATCCTCAGCCAACGCGTCGGTTCCGTTCAATTGGACTTCAGCCTCATGCCAACCGGCTGTGAGCCGCGGCAGTTTCCATTCCAAGGAATCCGAGACACCGGCTCCTCTGGAGAAGGAGATTTCGGAAAGGGTCTGCCCATCGAGGATGCACCGAACCGTGTGATTTTGCACCGGCTGGTCTCCGTAATTGGCGATGATCATCGACAGCGCTCCGTTAGGTTCGGCGGGAAGTCGCAGATCGGTGATGGCCACATTGGGTGAGACCGCAGGCCCGACCCGAATAAATCGGATCGGCAGCCATCGAGGGAGGGAAACGCGGTTGAGTTGTTCAGCCCCGGTCCGCTGGAGGTCGCCGATGACGATGACAGAGGCAGTGCCGGGTAAATTAAGCGTCGCCACAAGTGACAGGGCCTCCCGAAGGGCGTCGGCTGTATCGCCTCGACTGGCGGTGGGTTGGAGATCCTTCAGTCGATCCAGAATCAGGGAGGGTGGCCCAAAACCCGAAAGAATCTCGGCGCGTTCCCCGATCCCGATCAGCGCAGCCCGATCGCCCTCGATCAAGGTGGCGAGGACTCGGCGGGCCTCCGCCAATGCGGCGGGCCAGCGGGGTTTGCCAGAATCGGTGGCCCGCAGGCTCAGGGATCGGTCGAGCACTAGGATCACATCTTGGCGCTTGGGTCGCGGTTGTCCGCTCCAGCCCTCCGGGAGGTAGGGCCGGGCGAAGGCGAGGACGATGA
Source organism: Verrucomicrobiota bacterium (assembly GCA_039796015.1). Lineage (GTDB taxonomy): Bacteria > Verrucomicrobiota > Verrucomicrobiia > Limisphaerales > UBA9464 > SXXZ01. Next base: position 6,572 of record JBDKKQ010000317.1, on the reverse strand, counting down.
GCGCGAAGACCAGCAACCGGAGAAGCAACAGCAGCAGGTTCTTGAGTTTGCGTCGGGAGGAGCTGCGGGTGTGCACGACCTCGAAGAAGCGCAGCGTGCTCACCTTCATCCGCGGATTGCGCTGCTTGAGCAGGAGGTGCAGCAGTACGGGAATCCCCAAGCCTGCGAGGGCAGACAGCAGGAAGGCATGAGTAAACAAGAAGGGCATGCCGGGTGTCAGTGAGTGGGCAGTGCCTCGTTGAGGTGATTCACAGGTACCCCCTGCGGTCGAGGTAGGCCATGAGAGCCTGATCGAGGGGCTTGCCGGTCGAAAGGCGCACGTAGTCGAATTCGTACCCGTCGCACGCGTTCTTTAACCGATCGCAAAAGGCTTCCAGACGTTGACGATATCCTTCGCGTGCCTCGTCCAGATGGACGACGCGTTCTTCGCCCGTTTCGCTGTCTTCCAAAACCCATTCCCCGGTCTCGGGTAGCTCTAGCTCTTCCGGAGACAGGAGGTGAAAGACGAGGGTTTCTTGACGGTGGGCATGGAGTTGGCGCAGCAGTTCAAAGCCCGAATCATCGATGGTGAAAAAATCGGAAATGACTACGGAGAGACCACGGCGCACCACAGCTTGGACGATCCCGAAGAGGTCCTGACCCAATACCGTCTGGCCGCCCGCCTGAGCACGGGCCAGAGCGGCGAAAAGTTCTAGGGCCTGGTTTCGGGAGTTGGCGCAAGGGATCGCCTGACGGCTGTCTGGTCCGAAGAGAACCAGTCCGGGCGCATCCCGCTGCTGGATCATCAAGTGGGCGAGTGCGGCTGCTAGCAGTCGGCCGAAGGTGAACTTGTGGGCTGGCCCGGTCCCGAAATCCATGGAGGCCGAGGTGTCGAGGTAGATTTGCCCGCGGTAGTTGGTGTCGTCCTCGAACTGTTTGACGTAGAGCGCGTCACTCCGAGCCCAGACCTTCCAGTCGAGGTGGCGGAGATTGTCGCCCTGAACGTACTGGCGGTAACTGGCGAACTCCGTCGAGTAGCCGAGGAACGGACTGCGGTGAAGTCCATCGAGAAAACCTTCCACGACGGTCCTGGCCAAGAGCGGCAGGTCTTCCACCGACGCCAGCAAGCGCGAGTCGATTGGGAGGTGTGTGGACATGGTTTCAACAAGTCTGGCAAGGGCCACGAATTACCGGATCGGAACGTCCTTCAAAAGGCGGTCGATTAAAGTCTCCACATCGACCTTCTGGGCGCGGGCATTGAAGTTGGGATTAATGCGGTGGCGCAAAACTTGTCGGGCCACACGCCGTATTCCCTCTTCGTCTGCGCAGAGGCGGCCGGTGGTTGCTGCGTTGGCCTTGGCCCCCAGCACCAGGAACTGAGAGGCACGGGGGCTGGCTCCCCAACGCACAAACTCGCGAATGTAGGATGGGGCTTCCGGTGTCTCAGGCCGAGTGCGAGAGACCAGCCTCACCGCATAGGCGATTACCTCGTCACTGACGGGAACACTGCGCACCAGTTTCTGCGCTTCGATGAGTTCAGGTCCGGTGATCACCGGAGTGATGATCGGTTGCGAAGTACCGGTCGTTTCCCGCACCACGCGTTCTTCGTCGGACCGGGAGGGATAGGTTGTGTTGAGGCAAAACATGAACCGATCGGCTTGGGCCTCGGGCAGCACGTAGGTGCCCTCTTGTTCGATCGGATTCTGGGTGGCGAACACATGGAACGGCTTCGGCAGCGGGTAGGTCTTCCCGCCAACGGTCACTTGCCGTTCCTGCATGGTTTCGAGCATTGCAGCCTGGGTCTTGGGCGGAGTCCGGTTGATCTCATCGGCCAAGACGAGGTTGGCGAACACAGGTCCAGGCAGGAACACCTGTCGTCTCCGTCCCGATTCCGGATCTTCTTCCAGGACGTCGGTGCCGGTGATGTCGCTGGGCATCAGGTCGGGGGTGAACTGAATGCGGTTGAACTGGAGGTCCACCGCCTGACTGAGGGAGCGAATCAGCAATGTTTTTGCCAGACCCGGGACACCGGTGATCAATGCATGGCCTCCGGCAAACAGGGTCAGCAAGGTGTTGTCGATAATCTCCTGCTGCCCGATCACGGCCTTGCCAATTTGCTCCACCAACGCCTGTCGCCGGGCGGTCAATTGTTCGATCGCGGCGACGGAAACGGCTGGATAGTCGGAGGGATTCATGAGGGTGGAAGCGACGCTGAAACCAAGGACACCCGGAACTGGAGACGGTTTCAACCGCAACGCGTTAAATATCTTCAATCATGAAGTCGGTTGCTGATTCTGCACAGAGGCACTATCTCAGCGGCCTCGCACATGTCTTCACCTTACACGATGATTGGTTCCGATGGCCGCGAATACTCCGGTTCGCTGGAGGAATTGCGCGAATGGTCCCAGGATGGGCGGTTGGGTCCAGCGACGTTGGTTTGGAGCGAGGCCGATGAACGCTGGCTCGCGGCTTCGGCCCGTCATGAGTTGGTCTGGGATCTGCCCCGTCGGGAAATCGAGGCCGAAGCACCGTCGGCTCCGGCTTTCTACCGAGCTGGGTTTGTGCCCCGCCTGGTGGCCTTCGTGGCCGACTGGATGGTCATTCTGTTTTTAGTGAACTTGGTGGTGATGCCCTGGCGTGAATCGCTTCAGGCGCTTGTGCAGCAGGTGCAGGGGCAGTTGGAGTTGACCGGCGATGCTCAGCCCGATCTTTGGCTGCTGTTGAGGTTCCAACTGATTTTCACGGCGATCTACACATCAGTGAGCCTCGTCTACAGCGTGGGATTTCAGGGGCGCTTCGGAGCCACTCCCGGGAAACGGCTGCTAGGCCTCAGCGTGGTCACCCTCGACGGCGTGCCGCTCGGTTATGGAGGCGCCTTTCGCCGCTACTGTGCTGAATTGCTCAGCATTCTTAGCTTCGGTTTGGGGTACCTCATGGTCTTGGCCCCGGAACAGCGCGCCTTGCACGATATCCTGACCGGGACCCAGGTGGTCTTGACTCCGCGCAATTGAGACCAAGAGTTTCCTAGCCGAAGAGCTGTTAACGTCGGAGATCTTTACTGACCTCAAGCGCGACCCCACCAAAACGTTGCCGAACGATGAATTTTAATCATAGTGCAACTCTCCCACGGTTCGTTTGGATGGCACAAAGTCCGCTTTGAGGGACAAAGGCCTAAGAAATGAGATATCTGGCTCAATTTTTACAAGTTGTCTGTTCCAAGACCGGTGATACCGGTCTCTTGAGAGCTTGGGCTCAAGGTTTTTTTCAGTTGGGTTGGGTCCAGCAACGCCCGCTTTGGGTGCTTATCCCTGTTCGAATCTCCGGTCGAATCTCCGGTCGAAATAAGGCCGAGGGGCTTGGCCGACGCACACCGTCTCGCGCAGACCTTCAACGCCTAGGATATGATGGTCACCCGCACCGCGACCGCCCTTTTTTCGGGAGGGATTGGTCATCATGAGAGCCGCTTTTGCGACGGTCAGAGCGGGTTCCATTTACACGCTACGATCCGAGTTGTATCGATCCAGTCTTCCGCAGGCTGCTGAAGACAACGGTCGTCGCCTGATTTGGATGAACACGGTGTGTGCGCTCTTCCTTGCGGGCGGCGTGTTCGGAATTGCTCATCCCCCGGGATTGGTTGTCCAGAAGTTCACGGCAGACGAGGTGGTTCAACCGGTTGAAATCCGTGAATTCAAACAGGAGCTCCAGCAGCAAGTCGCCTCCGAGGACGATACTCCCCCAGACGAGCCGGCCCCGGCTGAACCGGTCTCGGTGCCGGCGATCGTGGTGGCACCGGCCGATGCCACTGTTGCTTTTGCGGTTGAAGTGAAGGGTCCGGTGATTATTTCCAAGGATCCGAACTTCGCCGTGCCTCCGCCACGGGAGACCCGCCGCAACGTGTCGGCGGCTCCGACGGGACCGCGTCGTTTCGAGTCGGGCAAGGGGGCGGGTACCGGACGGTTCACGCCACAACCGTCCTACCCCCGGGAAGCGCAATTACGTGGGGAAACCGGAGCTGGAGAGTATTTAGTCACGATTGATGCCACGGGTGGGATCTCGGAGTTGAAGCTTTTGGCCTCTTCCGGAAGCTCCATATTAGACAATGCCTTTCGTCAGCATGTTCGCAGACTTTGGCGTTTCCGCCCTGAGGATGCCGGAGACTGGATCATTCCCTTCGAATACCGCCTTCGGTGATATCCTAACCTAAGACTAAGACCCTGGATTTAACGCTCACTCCCCGACCGCAGCTTTTTTAACCCATACGACTGACGCTACAATGCTCGCAAATACCCTAGCCGAATACTTCACCAAGGGCGGACCGATCATGTATCCGATCGCTCTTGTTGCCATTATCCTGTTTGCGGTCGTCGCTGAGCGCGGAGTATTTTGGTTTCTCCTCGGGCGTCGTCGCAATATGACCCAACTGGAAAACACCTTGGGGGCTATGGAAAACAGCGACTTCAAGGCGGCTGTGGTCCAGACGCAGGGATCCAACGATCCGGTGGTTCGCATGATCTACCACGGTTTGACTCACATGCACGGCTCCTTGCAGGGGGCGCTTCAAGTGGCCGCGGGTATGGAAATCAAACGCGCGGGCCGATTCATGGTGCTCATCGACACGTGCATCACCCTGGCGCCGCTCCTCGGATTGCTGGGCACGGTGACCGGCATCATGGGTTCCTTCCAAAAGATGGGTGAGTCGAGCATCGCCGGCGCCATGACCGAGATCCAGGGCGGCATCGGCGAGGCACTCATCGCCACGGCCGCCGGTCTGGGCCTCGCCATTATCGGCGTCTTCTTTCTCAACATTTACAATGAGATGATGGAGAAGCTGAAGTTCGACCTAGAGACCGCCGCGACCAACGTCGAGGTCATGGTCACTCAGGCCAAGCAGGATGGCTTTGACACAGTTGCCTTCCGCCGCGAAATCGCAGCCAAAAACCCCTGACCTATGGCTGGAGGCGGCGGCGGCCGCAGTGCCGCATCAACCAGCGGGAAGCGAGGGAAGTTCTCATCGCCCATCCCGATGAAGAAGGCACGCATCGAAATCGTGCCCCTCATCGATGTGATGTTCTTCCTCCTGGCGGCGTTCATGATGGTTTCCTTGAGCCTGCAGCAGTCGAAGACGCGTCCGATGGAACTTATCGACGTCAAAAAGGCGACCGACGACTTCAAGCCAGACGTCATCAACATTGGTGTCGAGAAGGACGGCACCGTCGCCATCGGTACCAATATCGTGGACACCGCGGCGCTCGTTCAGGAACTGAACTCCCGATACAAACAGAATCCTAAGACGCCGGTGTTTATCACCGGCGACAAATCCGCTCCCTACCGGGCCGTCGGTGGGGTGCTTCAGCAGGTGCGTTCGGCCCGTTTTACTCGGGTGTCGTTCGTGACCAAAGAAGCCGAACGCAACAGCCAGTAGACCGATTTCGTTCCATGCATCTGGGTTCCACCACCTCCGTCAAGAAGGCCCGCGTCGAGATCATCCCATTGATCGACGTGATGTTCTTCCTCTTGGCCGCCTTCATGATGGTCACCCTGACCATGAACCGGCTGCGCACCTTGCAAATGGACCTGCCGTCGGCCGTCGCCCCGAAATCGTCGGAGAAGCCGGACATGATGGAAATCGTCATCGATCGCGACGGTGACTTGAAGGTGGGTGGCCAGCTGCTTCCCTTTTCGGAATTAGCCGGACGCGTGGAGGCCAAGGTGGCCTCGAATACCAACTATCCGTTTTATCTGAAGCCGGATTATCAGACGACCCATGGCAACGTGCTCCGGGTCCTCGACACCATCAAGGCGGCCGGTGCCAACAAAATCTCCATGGCCATTGACGTGACCGGGGCCGACAAGAAGTAAGTCGGGTTGCCTTTGAAGACCTCACGTTGTCTTCGGTGGGGCTTATCCGGAACGTTGAAAGCACAGACGGTCGATACCGAGTGCTGACCATGAGCGCTGACCAAACCCAAACCCCATGGACAGGCGCCGGCTGTGGGAGTTTCATCCGAAGGCAACCCTTTGAAGCGCCTGTCCCCATGATCCGCTGCTCTGTCCGACTCTTCGCCTTCGTCCTAGCCTTTCTCAGCGTGGCCGTTCCTTCGGCTTCGGCTGCTGCAGACTGGCCGCAATTCCTGGGCCCCACCCGCGATGGGCACAGTCCTTCGACAATTTTGGATGTCGTGCCCAAGGAAGGCTGGCCATTGCGCTGGAAGGCTGCCGTCGGCGAGGGATTCAGTGGTCCGGTGGTGGTGTCCAATTGCGTGTACTTGTTTCACCGCTCGGAGGGCCAAGAGGTGCTGTCGGCCTATCACGTGACGGATGGAAGTTTGCGGTGGAAACACGCCTTGCCCACGTCGTATTCGGCTCAGTTTGGTGGGACTGAAGGTCCCTCGGCCACTCCAGCAGCAGATCACCAACGGGTGTTTGCCCTGGGTGCCTCTGGAAAGCTCCGGGCTGTTTCGGCGACCGAGGGTCGTCTTCTCTGGCAGGTGGACTGCGCGGAGCGGTTTGGAGCCGAGTCTGGCTTCTTCGGTTTTGGCAGCTCACCGCTGTTGCTCGGCGATCGGCTAATCGTTCAGGTGGGTGGTCCGGAG
>JBDKKQ010000316.1:0-7525 GCA_039796015.1 Verrucomicrobiota bacterium | reverse complement strand
TTTTATCCCAATGCCCGATTGGAAGACTGGAGGCTCGTGCAGGCCGGTGTCCGCGTGCAGGCCATTAAGAGGGCCGATCGCGGCCAATTGTCTTTCAGCACCGAAGTGTTTTCGTCTGCCGACCGTTCGATCGCAGCAATGCTGGGCGCTTCGCCCGGAGCATCGGTCGCGGTGAACATCGCGCTCGAGGTCGTTCAGAACTGTCTTCCGCAGTTGCTGGGCTGTTCCGAAGGCCTGGCGCGAATGAGGCAGATGATCCCGACCTTCGACCAAGACCTGAAGCAACCGGCCAGCGTCCCCTTATTCGAGAGGACCCACCGTGAGGCCGCCGAGAGGCTACGACTCCATCCTTCAGCATGATAACCCTGACAGACAAAATCGCCCTCGTTACCGGATCGGGTTCCGGCATCGGAGCTGCCATCGCAGAATGCTTCGCTGAAGCCGGAGCATGGGTGTTTGCCACCGACTGCGACGAAGCCGCTGCGCAGAAAACGGCCGCGCGGATTCGTGAACGGGGACATCGCGCAGAATCGCTCCTCCTGGATGTGAGTGACGAGACGGCGTGCCGTACCGCGGTGCAGCGGGTGACGGAGGAGTGCGGACGCTGCGATGTGCTCGTGAACAACGCGGGCGTCGGGCATGTCGGCACCATTCTGACCACCAAGCCCGAAGAGTTAGAGAGACTGTGGAAGGTGAATGTCCTCGGCATCTATCAACTCTCGCGGGCCGTACTGCCCGGCATGATCGTCCGGCGCAGCGGGTCCATTGTGAACATCGCTTCCATTGCCGGCTTGATGGGCATGGAGGCCCGTTTCGCCTACACCACCACGAAACACGCCGTCGTCGGAATGACGCGATCGATGGCAATGGATCTGGGCACCCAGGGGGTGCGCATTAATTGCATCTGCCCGGGTCGTGTTCGCACCCCATTCGTCGATGAAATGCTACGCCAGTATGACAACCCCGAGGACTATCTCCGTCAGATGGAGGCGCCGCACGCCATGAAGCGCATGGCGGCCCCGTCGGAGATCGCCTCTGCCGCGCTCTACCTTGCCAGCGATGCGGCCTCCTTTGTCACCGGCAGCGCCATGACCGTCGATGGCGGCTATACCGCAGGAAAATAGAAGCCCACCATTTCCACCCTCACTCACCACAATAAACCATGCGCATTATCCGCCACCAAGCCACCGATGGCTCCATCCAGCTCGCAGCCCTTCAGCCCGATGGCACCGCCCGGGGTATCCAAGGTGACCTTTTCGGCAGCTTCCGCGTCACCGACACGGTCGTGACCCCCGGTAGGCTCCTGGCACCGCTGCAGCCCACCACCATTTTCTGCATCGGCCTGAACTACCGGAAGCACGCCGAGGAAAGCAACGCCCCCATCCCGAAGTATCCGGTGCTTTTCATGAAATCCCCCAGCGCGGTGCAAAACCCCGGCGAAAGCATCGTGCTGCCTCGCCATCTCCGGAGCGACGAGGTGGACTACGAGTGCGAACTGGCCGTCGTCATCGGCAAGGCCTGCAAGAACGTCTCCAAAGCCAACGCCCTCGATTATGTGTTGGGCTACACCTGTGCGAACGATGTCAGCGCCCGCGACTGGCAAATCCAACGCGGCGGCAGCCAGTGGTGCCGCGGCAAGACCTTCGACACGTTTGCGCCGCTGGGGCCATGCCTAGTGCTCAGGGATGAAATCCCCGATCCGAACGCGCTGCGCATCCAGACCCTCCTCAATGGCAAGACGATGCAGGACTGGAACACCAACGACATGATCTTCGACGTGCCCACACTCATCGAGTTCCTCAGCGGTAGCACCACGCTGCTTCCGGGCACTGTCATCTTCACCGGAACGCCCCAAGGCGTCGGATTTGCGATGAAACCTCCCGTTTTCTTGCAACCCGGTGACACCGTGACCATCGACATCGAGAAGATTGGTGCGCTGACCAATCCCGTCGTGGCCGAGGCGACTGTTTAGCCGCTGAATCGTCCCACTCCAGCGCTCCATGAACCCCTCCGCCGTTGATCCCAGTGCACTGCGACGCAAAGTCGCATGGCGGATCCTGCCGCTGGTCGTTGTCCTTTATATCGTCTCCTACCTCGACCGCGCGAACGTGGCGTTTGCCAAGCTGCGGATGGGTAAGGCATTGGGGTTCTCTGATGAGGTGTTTGGCTTCGGCATTGGTGTGTTTTTTATCGGCTACCTCTTTCTTGAGATTCCCGGTGCGTTGCTCGTGGAGCGGTGGAGCGCGCGGAAGTGGTTTGCTCGCATTCTCATTACCTGGGGCTTGATTTCGGCGGCGATGGCCTTCGTGAAGACGCCATCACAATTCTACTGGGCGCGATTTGTTCTCGGCGTGGCCGAGGCGGGATTCTTTCCCGGTATCATCGTGTATTTCACACACTGGTTTGCGCAGAGAGACCGCTCGCGTGCGTTGTCGGGATTGCTGGTGGCCGTGCCGCTGAGTCTCGCGCTTGGCGCGCCGGTGTCGTTGATGCTGTTGGATGTGCACTGGTTCGGGCTCGAGGGCTGGCAGTGGATCTTCATCATCGAGGGACTGCCTGCGGTGCTGCTGGGAGGCATCGTTCTGGCTTGTTTCACCGATCGGCCAAGAGATGCCGTATGGCTGACGCAGCCTGAGCGAGATTATTTGGAGGGGGTACTTGCCGCTGAAGCGACGGCCAAAGAAGTGACTGCAAAAATTTCTATCTGGCAGGCGCTGCGTTTGCCCGCGGTGTGGACGCTCGTCTTCGGCGTGATGATTGGTAACAGCGGCGGCTATGCCCTCAACTTCTGGTTGCCAACCACGGTGAAAAATCTCTCCGGTGGCTCCGATCAAATGACGCTCTTCTACAGCGGCCTCTACTACAGTTGCGGCATCCTCAGCGTCATCATCTCGGGCCAGAGCGCCGACCGCACGGGGGATCGCAAATGGCATGCAGCGGGGGGCATGATCGCCACGGGTATTTTTCTCATGTGCAGCACCATTCCTGGCCAAGGTTTCGGCACTCAAATGGCATGGCTCTGCCTCACTGCACTCGGAGCGTTTTTCTGGATCTCGCCGTTTTGGACACTGCCATCGCTCACGCTCACCGCCTCCGCCGCCGCAGTGGCTACGGGTTTGATCAACATGGGAGCCAACCTCGCAGGCTATCTCGGAAACCACGTCACCGGTTGGTTGCGCACGAACGGCTTCAGCGAGACGCAGTGCCTCCATTTCCTCGCTGCCTGCTTCATCGTCGGTGGCATTATCATTAGCTTTCTGCGTCTCAAGCCCAAAACCGCATGAGTCCCCACACGAACAAATCATCCCCCCTTCAACTCTACCGAACCCTGATTATTATCCGGATGGTGGAGGAGCGTCTGGCGAAATCGCATCAGCGCGGACTCATCCACGGGGCCTGCCACACCTATGTTGGACAAGAGGCCATCGCGACGGGTGTGTGCGCGCACTTGCGCAATGAGGATGCCATTTTCAGCACGCACCGGGGTCACGGTCATGCACTGGCAAAAGGGATGGAGCCGGGGCAACTCATGGCTGAATTGTTTGGTCGCGAAACGGGCTGCTCGCGCGGTCGCGGGGGGTCTATGCATCTCTTTGCGCCCGAGATCGGCATGATGGGTACCAGCGGCATTGTGGGTCCCTGCATCTTGCAAGCGGCCGGTGCGGGCTACAGTTCCTTGATCCTCAAGAGCGGCCAGGTGGGTGTCGCGTTTTTCGGCGATGGTGCCGTCAATAACGGCGCGTTCCATGAAGGCCTGAACATGGCGAGCATCTGGAAATTGCCGGTCTTGTTCATCTGCGAGAACAATCAGTTCGCCACAGAAGTTCCCTTCGCCAGTGTCGCAGGCAATTCCAGCGTTGCAGCTCGGGGTGCTGCCTATGGCATCTCCAGCATCGAAGTGGATGGCAACGATGTGCTCGCCGTTGAAGCCGCCGCCTGCGAGGCCGTGAAGCGCGCACGGGACGGCGGAGGGCCCTCACTCATCGAATGCAAGACCTACCGCACCCGGGCGCACGCCGAGGGCATGGGCGACTTCACTTACCGTACCCGGGAAGACGTGGAGCAATGGAGGACACGATGCCCGATCGCTCGACTTAAAAAGCACCTCCTGGAGAACGGACTCGCAAGCGATGCCCAGCTAGACTCCATCGAACAGGAGGTCGCTGCACTCACCGAAGCGGCGCATGAGTTTGCTGAAAAAAGCGCTTATCCCACCGCTGAGAGCGCCACCTCCCATGTCTATGCTGTGTCGACAAGCGCACCGCATCGGGAGGCGCCTTTGACCTCCTCGGCCACGCGCGAACTTACCTTCATGAAGGCCACCCTTGAGGCGCTGACTGAAGAGATGGCGCGTAATCCAAAGATCTTCGTCATGGGCGAAGGCATCGGTGTGCGCGGCGGCAACTTTGCCACCACCAGTGGCCTGTTTGCAGTGCATGGAGCGGCGCGGCTGCGTGACACGCCTATTTGCGAACGTGGCTTCGTGGGTCTGGCGGGGGGCGCGGCGATGACTGGCACGCGACCTGTGGTGGACTTCATGTTTGCCGACTTCGTGCTCGATTCGGTCGGCGAGATCGTCAACCAAATCGCCAAGATGCAATACATGAGCAGTGGGCGACTCAAGATGCCCGTGCTCCTGCGGGGATGCATCGGCATCGGCCATGCGGCGGCCACCCATCATAGCGGCAGCTACTACTCGATGTACGCGCACTTTCCAGGATTACGAGTCGTGGTGCCGTCCTCACCGCGTGATGCAAAAGGCTTACTCAAGACCGCGCTCACCTGTGACGATCCCGTGCTGTTCCTCGAACATCGCGAGCTCATGTCGGTGAAGGGACCGGTGCCTGAGGAAGAATATTTCATCGACTTCGGTAAGGCCGCCGTCGTCCGCGAAGGGAGCGATGTCACCGTCGTGGCGCTCGCGCTGATGGTGCACAAGACGCTTGCGGCCTGTGAAACGCTCGCCGCCGAAGGCATCTCGGTAGAACTCATCGACCCGCGTACCGTGGCCCCGCTCGACGTGGACACCATTTTGCGGTCCGTTGCCAAGACAGGACGCCTCCTGATCGTGGATGAAGACTTCGCGCACTGCGGCATTAGTGCCGAGATTGCTGCCCAACTGGCCGATCGCGGTTTCGACGACCTCGACGCTCCCATCCGCCGCCTCAACGGTAAACCCTCTCCCACACCGTACAGTCCAACCTTGGAGGCAGCGGTGGTGCCGAATGTTGAGGCCATCGCCAACGCGATCCGCAGTCTCCACGCCGAGTGATCATGAGCATTCAGCCAGCGTATCCCGCTTCCTCGAATTTAGAGGGGGCCCAAAAACCTCACTGCACATAGTCATGCCCATCGAAATCCAACTTCCGCGTCTCGGGTGGTCCATGGAGGAAGGCAAATTCCTCGATTGGTTGAAAAAAGACGGCGACTTCATTCAAGAAGGCGAGCCGCTCTTCACACTCGAGAGCGACAAAGCCGCCCAAGAAATCGAGTCCATCGACTCCGGCCTCCTCTGTATTCCCCCCAACGGGCCCAAGCCCGGTGACCTTGTGCAAGTGGGGCAAGTCCTGGGTTATCTGTTGTCGCAAGGCGAATCTGCTCCCGGCACCGTGCCGCTTAGGTCCGCCGCAAATCCGGAGGATCCGCAGCTAAAACTAGCCGAGCCGCAGGCCACTGGGCTTGCTGAATCCACTGAAGCAACCCTGCCTCGCGCCACGGGAGGCCACCCCGCTTCTCCGCGCGCCCGCCGTGCCGCCATTCAGCACCGCGTTGATCTTTCCACGCTCTCTCCCTCCGGCCAGGGCGGGCGCATCCGAGAGTGCGATGTTCTCGCCGCCGCCGACTCCACGTCCTCCGGTGGCATGAAATCGGTGCCGCTCTCTCCCATGCGCAGATCCATCGCTGCGCGGCTCATGCACAGCCGCCAAACCACCGTTCCCGTCACCATCACCGGACGGTGCGATGCCACCGAGCTGCTCTCGCTGCGCCGGCGACTCAAATCCAAGTCTCCGTCCGACCAGCAGTCCATTGCCGTTATCCCCACGATCAACGACATCTTCCTCGTGCTCACTGCGACCGCACTCCGCCAGCATCCCATGCTCACGGCGAGATGGGCAGACGATCACCTGGTGCTCCCTGAGAGCATTCACCTCGGCATCGCCGTGGATACTGAGGCGGGTCTTCTCGTCCCCGTCGTCCGCGCCGTGGACACTGCCACACTCACCCAGGTGGCCACCCAATCACAGAAGCTCATCACCGAAGCTCGAGCAGGCAAACTCGCCGCGGTCGACATGCAAGGTGCCTGCTTCACGCTCAGCAACCTCGGCAGCCTCGGAGTCGAGGCCTTCACCCCGGTCATCAACCCTCCCGAATCCGCCATCTTGGGTATTGGAGCCATCGTACGGGAGGCCGTGCCCCTCGATGACGGCACCTTTGTCGCGCGTGATCGCCTCACGCTGAGCCTCACCTTCGACCATCGTGTGAATGACGGCGCTGCCGCCGCACGCTTCTTGCTGACCCTCCGTCAACTCATCGAACAGCCCTTCCAAGGCCTCATGTAGTCTCGTGTAGTCGTTACTCACTCATGAACGTTCAACTCCAAGATCAGGTCGCCCTCGTCACCGGTGCCGCCGGTGCCATCGGTCAGGCCATCTGCGCCTCGCTCGCTGCCAATGGCGCCAAGGTCGTCTACGCCGACATTAATTTCGAATGCGCACGCCGACTCGCTGCAGCCACTCCCGGAGCGATGCCCCTCCGCATGGATGTGACGGACGAAAAAGAGGTCGAGCTGGCTATGAGTCAGATCATCGACGCCCACGGGCGCCTGGACATTCTCGTCAACAACGCAGGCATCAACACCATGGCGCACCGTGTGACCATCGATTCTTTTCCGGCCGAGGAATGGGACCGGATTCTCCGCGTCGACCTCACCGGTCTTTTCCTCGTGAGCAAAGCCGCCTCCCGCCAGATGCTCCGGCGCAGATCCGGGCGCATCATCAATATTTCCTCCGTCATGGGTCTGGTCCCGGCTCGGCTCCAGTGCGCCTACACCGCGGCCAAGGCTGGTGTTGTCAACCTCACCCGCACGATGGCCATTGAGCTCGGTTCGCAGGGTATCCTCACCAACTGCATTGCTCCCGGCTCCATTCTCAGCGAAGGCACCAAACAGCTCTTTTATGGCGAGAACGGCCAGTTCAACGATCGCGTCCAGGCCATGCTCTCCCACGTACCGCTTGGCCGACCCGGCCAGCCCGAAGAGATCGCCCACGCTGTCCTCTTTCTCGCTGCCCCCGAGAGTTCCTACCTCAACGGTGCCATAATCCCTGTCGATGGCGGTTGGCTGGCGGGCTACTCTCGCGATTTTTAGTGGAGCCTTTCATCGAAGCGACAGTCGTTAGGGCGGTGTCTCACCGTCCAGCCCCTGCATCTGGTAGGGATGGTGTCTCACCGTCCAGCCCCCTGCATCTGGTAGGGATGGTGTCTCACCGTCCAGCCCCCTGCATCTGGTAGGGATGGTGTCTCACCG
>JBDKKQ010000315.1:0-2985 GCA_039796015.1 Verrucomicrobiota bacterium | reverse complement strand
CTCATCGCATGAACAGTCCACGCAGTGCCCTCAACAAAACCAACACCACCACAACCGCCTGGCTGCCATTGGAGACCCCAGTGATGCCCGTCCGTCGAGCACCACGGCGCGTCCGAAGCTTCCGACCGTGTGGCCGCGAACGGGCCGACTGGTGGTTCGACCAAATGCGGCGGATCGTCGAAACCGGAGCCGACTTCTGCGTCTGAACCGACACCGCCCAGACCCACAACTCCAGACCTCGCTTTCCAGCTCTGCCACCCCCTGACGATCACCAAAGCCCACGTCCATAAAAACCCGAAAAACCGACACTGCGAAAACCCGTTCTTGCAACGTAGTCGCCAAATCGGCAGCGTCTTCCGCACTTGGGAACGGGGTCGTAGCTCAGTTGGTAGAGCGTCTCGTTCGCAATGAGAAGGTCAGGGGTTCGACTCCCCTCGGCTCCACCACCTCCCAAGTTTGTTTGTAGGCAAATTCGTTTTCGATACACCTTTTTGTCGATAAACCTATTCGTCGATAAATTTGTTTTCGGTCTATATCGACGCGCTCCGGGCTCCATCACAGCCCACTGACGCACCCCCCCTGAACCGTACACGGGTACACGGCGCCTTGTGTAAACCGGTACACCGAACCTCTCTCGCGGTGCCCGTCCGATCGGTCCCCGTCTGATTCTGCGATAACCCGACAGCCCGGTGACCCACGGAGTCTGTGAGCCAACCCGAGCTTCGGTGTTTGCTTATCACACTGCGCCCAAGACTCCGGAAGAGTTCACCCAACCCTTCCACCGGCTATCCAAAGCAAAACCCCGGCTTCCTCATCCGTTCGGATCAAGAAAACCGGGGTCTAGCGCAGACTGAATCAGCCGTTCAGAGATCGGACCTTCAGGCCTCTTTCTTGGCCGCCTTCACCTCGATGTGCAAATCTCGCAACTGCCGCGAAGTCACCGCACTCGGACTACTGCTCATCATGCAAGTGCCCTTGGCCGTCTTAGGGAAGGCAATGACATCTCGGATGCTCGTCGTGCCGCACAAAATCGCGCACAGGCGATCGAAGCCCAACGCGATGCCACCGTGCGGCGGGGCCCCGTACTTGAAGGCCTCCAGCATGTAGCCGAAACGCGATTGCGTCTCTTCGGGGGAAATCTGCAGCAACTCCTCGAAGATCGTCTTCTGCACATCGGCCTGATGGATCCGGATCGATCCCCCGCCCAACTCCACACCATTCACCACGATGTCATAGTGCTGACCGCGAACCTTCTTCGGGTCGGTCTTGAGGAACGGAATATCCTCGGCCACCGGTGCCGTGAACGGATGATGGCTCGAATACCAACGGTTCATCTCCCGATCGAAGCCCAACAGCGGGAACTCGATGACCCAAAGGAAATCAAAACGGGTCGGATCAACCACCAGCTTGCCCTGGGCCTTGAGCACCTCAACGCAGTAGAGACGAATCTTGCCCAGGATCTCACACGCATTAAGCCACTGGTCGGCGGCAAAGAGAATCAGGTCGCCCTGCTCGATGCCCAACTTCTCGGTGAGGGCCGCCTTCTCAGCCTCGTTGAAGAACTTCACGATCGGAGACTTCCACTCCCCATTCTCCACTTTGATGAACGCCAACCCCTTGGCACCGAAGCTCTTGGCGTACTCCGTCATGGTCTCGATCTGCCCCTGAGTCGCGCCGGCCAGACCCTTGGCATTCATGGCCTTCACCACGCCGCCACCGGCCACACAGTTGCCGAACACACCAAACTTCGACCCGCGGAAGTCCTCCGTGAAATCCACCAACTCCATGCCGAAGCGCGTGTCGGGCTTATCGATGCCCCAGCGGTTCAGCGCCTCCTCGAAGGAAATCCGCTTGAACGGCGTGGGGATGTCCATGTTGAGGGCCGTCTTCCAGACCCGCTTCAGCAGCCCCTCGATGAGCGCGTAAATATCCTCGCGCTCGATGAACGACATCTCGATGTCCACCTGAGTGAACTCCGGCTGGCGGTCGGCGCGCAAATCTTCGTCCCGGTAGCAGCGGGCCAACTGAAAATAGCGCTCCACGCCGCTGACCATGAGGATTTGCTTAAACTGCTGCGGCGACTGCGGCAGCGCGTAGAAGGTCCCGGGCTCACGGCGGTTGGGCACCAAAAACTCCCGGGCACCCTCTGGCGTAGACTTGAAGAGCGTCGGAGTCTCGATTTCCAAGAAACCCTGATCGTCCATGTAGCTGCGCGTCGCGATAGCCACCTTAGAGCGCAACCGCAAATTGCGCATCATCTCGGGGCGACGCAGGTCGAGGTAGCGGTACTGCAGGCGCAGCTCCTCGTTCACCTTGTTGGCCACCTCGGGGTCGTCCACCTGGAAGGGCAAGATCGCCGAGGGGTTCAAGACGGTCATCGACTGAACCTGAACCTCCACCTCGCCGCTCAAAATCTTGGCGTTACGGGTGCCCTCAGGCCGGACCCGAACCTTGCCCTCGATCTCAATCACCGACTCCGCGTGAAGCTTGGAAGCCACATCGAAGAGGGCCGTCGGTAAGTCCGACGGATCGAACACGGTCTGGGTGCGTCCTTCACGGTCCCGGAGATCGATAAAGAGGACACCGCCGAGGTCGCGTCGGGAGTGGACCCAACCGGTCAGGATGACCGCGCGGCCAGCATCCGAGGCGCGGAGTTCATTGCAATGGTGCGTGCGCTTCATGCTAAAATCAGCCGCCACAGTGTCGATCTGGCGGGCATTTTCAAAGGGTGAAGTTGAGCGCAGACAACCGAAACCCCATCGGAGGCGCATCAAAACCTCAAGAAAGCGAACAAGCCTACCGATACCCCCCTGTCATGGAACTAGGGCTCTCAGGGCTGGCCTCCGGCTTCGACTGGCGGACGCTCGTCAACCAATTGGCCGATGTCGAGCGGTCGCCACAAAAGCGTCTTCGCGCCGAACAGGGCACACTGTTCAACCGCAACAACGCCTTTGGCAGCATCAAGACCCAACTGTCCGTGCTGAA
>JBDKKQ010000314.1:0-3259 GCA_039796015.1 Verrucomicrobiota bacterium | reverse complement strand
ACAAAACCGGGACTTGCCCCGGTGGATTCGCGCGACACACTGGCTCCAAGCTTCCAAATCCTCTGCTTATGGGCCGCATCTACAACAACATCATCGAGACCGTCGGGCGCACGCCGCTCGTCCGCCTGAACCGCATCCCCGCCAGCCTGGGCGTGGATCCGTCCACTCAGATCCTGCTCAAGTGCGAGTTCTTCAACCCGCTCGGATCCGTAAAGGACCGTATCGGCATGGCCATGATTCAAGATGCCGAGGAGAAAGGTATTCTGAAACCCGGCACCACCATCATCGAGCCGACCTCGGGAAATACTGGTATTGCGCTGGCCTTCGTCGCCGCGGCCAAGGGCTACAAGGTCATCCTCACCATGCCCGAAACCATGTCGCTGGAGCGCCGGACCTTGCTGGCCCTTTTGGGTGCCAAGTTGGTGCTCACCCCCGGCAGCGAGGGCATGCGCGGAGCCATCGCCCGGGCCGAATTGCTGGCCAAAGAGATCCCCGATTCGTGGATCCCGCAGCAGTTTGAGAACGGCGCCAACCCGGCCATCCACACCGCGACGACCGGCCCGGAAATCTGGGAAGACACCGCCGGCGCCGTGGACATTTTCATTTCAGCGGTCGGCACGGGTGGAACCATCACCGGTTGCTACGAGTTCATCAAACCCCTGAAGCCGTCGTTCACGGCCATCGCGGTTGAACCCAAGGATTCTCCGGTCATCACCCAGACGCTGCTCGGCGAGGCAGTGAAACCCGGCCCGCACAAAATTCAGGGCACCGGTGCGGGATTTGTGCCGAAGAACCTTCGTCTGAAGGATGCCGCAGGCAATCCCCAGATCATCGAAGCGGTGCAAGTGAGCAACGATGACGCCTTCGCCATCGCCCGCCGACTGGCCAAAGAAGAAGGGATCCTCGCCGGCATTTCTTCAGGCGCGAACGTGTGGGCCGCCATCGAGGTGGCCAAGCGACCCGAAAACAAGGGCAAGACCATCGTTACGATCGGTTGCTCCACGGGTGAACGCTACTTGTCCACCGCCCTGGCCGCCGAGGCACGGGCTGAAGTCGGGGGCTGAAGTAGGGCGCCCGCGGGGTGACCCCTCGGAGCCAACCAACCCAAGAACACAGGCCGCGAGGGACTCCTCGCGGCCTGTTTGTTTTCAGAAGAGTCCGAAGCCAGATAAAGGCCAGCCATCGCTTCCAGCCATTGCCGGCACGGAGGGCTCTCAAGCCAATCACTCCTCCGAGATCATGGCTCAGAGGACAAACGGACCACCAACTTTCCGAACTGCTCGCCCCGTTCCATTCGTTCAAAGGCGGCTCCGATATGATCTAGGTCAAAGACTTCGCTGACCACTGGCTTGATAACATGGGTCTTCACGAACTCGACCATCGCCGCAAACTCGGCGGGACTGCCCATCGTCGTGCCCAGGAGGGAGATTTGTCGCCAGAACAACTTGCGGGTGGGCAGCTCAGGCGGGTTTCCACAGGTGGCTCCGAAGAAGACGATCCGCCCGCCTGAGGCGGTGAGATCGACGAGCGTTTCAAAACCAGCCCCTCCAGCGCTGTCGATCACCACGTCAAAGGGTCCATGGTGCTTGCCGAATTCGACATGCCAGTCGGGCAAGTTGTAGAGGCTGCCCGCCCTGGAACCCAACTCATGGGCCCGCTCCAGTTTCCAAGGTGCGCTGGAAGTCACACAGGGAATCGCTCCCGCCGCTGCTGCAAACTGCAGGGCGAAGAGCGCTGTTCCGGCGCCGATGCCATTAATGAGAATGCGTTCATGGGCCTTGAGCCCAGCCCTACTGAAGATCGCCCGATAGGCAGTGAGCCCAGCCAAGGGAAGTGCCGCAGCCTCTTCCCAAGACAGGTGAGTTGGCTTCGGGGTCAACTGCGTGGCGGGAATAGAAACGAACTCGGCAAAGGTGCCATCCCGAGGCAACCCCAGAATGGAGAACCGGGGGTCCTGGGATTTCTCAGAATGCCCCCAGTCGAGGGATGGATTAAGGATCACCTCTTGGCCCACCACGGAGGGATCCACCCCAGGCCCGGCCTGGACTACGGTGCCCGCGCCATCAGATCCGAGGATGACCGGGAACTTGAGCCCGGCATACTTTCCTCCCTTGATCCACACGTCGCGATGATTCAAGGCGGCCGCGTGGAGGCGGACAACGACTTCACCGACGTGCGGGGTTGGTTGAGGGACAGTATCGACGACCAATTCCTGGACGCCGCGAAGGACGGCAGCTTTCACGCTGCGAAGCTTAAGGCAACCGACCGGCCAACGCGAGCCCTTGGGACTTACTTCAGCCGGAGGAAATTCGATAGGATGGCACGCCCGTTCTCCGTGAGAATACTCTCCGGGTGGAACTGAACTCCCCAGATGGGCAGCGAGGTGTGTTTAACCCCCATCACCTCCCCTTCCTCGGTCCAGGCAGTCACCTGAAGTTCCGGGGGCAGGGTGTCACGCCGTGCTACCAATGAGTGATAACGGGTGGCGTTGAAGGGGTTGGGCATTCCCTCAAAGAGATCCTTGCCGTCGTGGAGAATAGGTGAGGTCTTGCCATGCATCATGCGGTAGTTGACCTCCACCGTCGCGCCGAAGGTGTGGCAAATGCACTGATGCCCCAGGCAGACGCCCAAAATAGGCACCCGACGCTCGGAGAAGGCGCGGATCAGGTCGTTTGATAGCCCCGCCTCGCGCGGCGAACACGGGCCCGGTGATATGAGGAGCTGTTCCGGCTTTAGGGCCAGCGCTTCTTCCAGGCGGATTTGGTCATTTCGATACACCTGCATCTCCACGCCCATCTCGCCGAGGTACTGGACGAGGTTGAATGTGAACGAGTCGTAGTTGTCGATGACCAGCAACATGGCGCAAGGACGCTAGTCCGGTCGGCGCAAGATGGGAAGCCCTCCGCCCAATAAGCCCAAGGCGCAAAATTTGAGGTAACCCACGTTACTGACCAGCCCATGGCCCCGCTGTGGGCACTATCCTGCAGGCGCACCACCGAGCCATCGTGAGCCGATCGCAGTTCGTTCTAAGATTCCAAGGATTTACCAAGTGGCCGAGTTTTGCTGGGCCTCACTCCGGGACGGCCGACCAATCCTCGCTGGCGTCGAAACCAGAATCGCTCGGATGCGGTTACGTTAGTGAAAACCGCTGGCGCAGTCCGCTTCCCGGATTCATCTTCGAAAAAGGATACTCCTTTGCATCCCTATGACCCGGCCCCTTCGCCTGATTCTTCTCGGCCTCTGCTACAGCTGGGCCCTC
>JBDKKQ010000313.1:0-4470 GCA_039796015.1 Verrucomicrobiota bacterium | reverse complement strand
CCTCGCAATTCTATTTCGACGAACTCCAGGGCCCGAAATACCTGCGCTACATCCCCAACACCGACCATTCCCTCAAAGGATCGGATGCCTACCCGACGCTCATGGCCTGGCATCATGCGACCATCAACCGGACGCCGCTGCCCCGCTTCACCTGGAAACAGGAGGCCCCGGGCCGCATCCGTGTCCAGGCGACCGATGTGCCGAAAACCGTAAAACTGTGGCAGGCGCACAATCCCAAGGCCCGTGACTTTCGCCTCGAAACCATTGGCCCGGCATGGACCTCGACCTCGCTGACCCCCGACGCGCAAGGTCAGTATCTGGGCCAAATCACCCCCCCTTCGGCCGGCTGGACCGCGGCCATGGTGGAGCTCACCTATGACCTCGGTGCCGCCGCTCCGCTGAAGCTCACCACGGCCGTGTACGTGACCCCAGACCGTTTGCCCTTCGCTCCGGACAAGCCTGATTTGCGGGTCAAAGGCTTCCTCAGCCGCTGAGGTGGCGACTTTTAGAGACCCATCGAACCCAATCCGAGTCGGGTGGGTTTCACGAGGTTCTTGAGGCGGGCTTTGAGGCAGGCAATTGGGTCTTCGCCTTTTCTTTGGAGGAATCTTGGTTTTGTCTGGACAGAATCAAGATTTGGGAACTTATAGCGCTATACCCCGTCAGAGTTTCTCACCAATGCCGTTCTGGCCCGACGCACGGAGTGTTCCAGATCGTCCATCGATGAGTGAATTTTAGCGGGGGATCAGAACCTTATCCCCTAACCATGAAACATTTGATGAACCCTCAGGGTCTCTTGGCAGCGGCTGTGGCAGCGGCGTTGCTCCAGACATCCCCTACCACGCAGGCAGGTCTCTTCAAGATCGACTTCGGTTCTCTGGAAAATGAACGAGCACCCGTCGATGTGGAAAACAATCCACTCGCCGATGCGAATGGCATTCCAATAGGTCCCCCTCCCGTCCTGATCGATTGGAACGTCATCCCCACTTGGACCTTCGGGGATCCCAATGCCAACGTCACTCCCGGTTCCGCGAGCGTTCCAGGCGTTGCCAGCGCCGATGGGACCTCGGTCACCTGGAAACTAAAGGACGTTTCAGTGACTCCTAACAACAACGTCACACTGACGATGTTGGACAATAGAACCCTTGCCGAAAAACTCTCGTCGGAGGCTCCGCCCTACATGCTGGGCCAGACCGCCAACAATCCCACCAAGGAAGGCCGGGACGTGATGTATGACGGCGTCCGAGTTCCCGGTATCGTCAAAGACGATTACCTGTACCGCAATCCGGATGCCGACGGCTCCGAGACGTTGATGCGTATCGCCAACCTCGACCCCGGAACCTACAATGTCACGGTGTTCGAAGGTCGAACCACCGACGGCAAGCGAACCGGCAAGGTCTGGGTGGATGACATCAAGGGCTTGAAGGAACCGGCCACCGAAAACACCGGCAACTACGCGGGCAAGAACGACGCTGGAGAAGTGCTCCTCGACGGCCAACCTCGGACGGTCACCGTGAAGGTGAATGCAGGGGAGTACCTTTGGTTCGCCGAGATGGAGGACAACTCCGGAGGCATCAGCGGCATGGTCATTCGTTCCGTGATGGATCCGGCAGACTCGAAAGGGTTGTTTAAGCTCGATTTCGGCGAACTTGAAAACGAGCGGGTCACCAAGATCACCACCGCGAACAAAGACCAAGCCGGCGAAGATGCTTCGGCCCCGCCTCCTTTGACCGATTGGAACGTGATCCCCACGTGGACCTTCGCGGATCCGAATGCGAATGTGACCGACGGGTCTGCCAGCATCAAAGGCACAGCCAATGCCAACGCAACAGAGGTCACCTGGAACCTCACCGACTTCTCCAAGGATCTGAACAAGAACGTCACGGTGACGATGCTCAACAACGTGGCCCAGAACGAGGCCAACTCGTTCCCTCCGGCCCTGGGTCAAACCCCCAACAATCCCACCAAGGAAGGGATCGCGGTTATGTACGATGGCATCCTCGTTCCCTCCTCGGTGAAGGATGACTACCTGTACCGTAATCCGGACACGGCCGGAAGCGAGACCCTCATGCGTTTCGCGGGCCTAAACCCGGGTAAATACAAGGTGACGGTCTTCGAGGGACGCACCACCGATGGCTCACGAACGGGCAAGGTTTGGGTGGACGACATCAAAGGTTTGAAAGAACCGGCGGACCAAAACACCGGCAATTATGCCGGCAAGAACGACGCTGGAGATGTGTTGCCCTTAGGACAGCCAAGGTCGGTGGTTGTGGACCTCAAGGCCGGTGAATACCTCTGGTTCGCCGAGATGGAAGACAACTCCGGCGGCATCAGCGGTATGATTATCCGCGGCCTCCCGGCGGCCCCCTCGGCCGTCACGCTGCAGAGCGCCTCGGCCCTCGGTGGCGCCTTCTCGGCGGTCACCGGAGCCAGCGTCGATGCCGCGGCCAAGACCATCACCATCCCGGCTCCGACGAGTTCGTCCTTCTACCGCCTCAGCGGCGCGGCGAAGGTCAGCATCTCGACCAGCGGCGCCAATTTGGTGTTCAAATACGAATGACGCGCAGGAACGCAACGCGTTCTTCTCAGTTCTTCTCAGTGTTCTGACAAGGGTCTCGGGTTATCCCGAGGCCCTTTTTAATTTCGTGGATTAATTCGTCACCGTTTATTCGTCACCGCCACCGCCAGCATTGCCGCGTTTTTCCCAACGCCGCGGGGCCCGTTCGGGCAGGGAGTTATCCACCTTAACCTGGTAGGATTCAGAGCCGAAAAGACCGGTGATCGCAGCTTCGAACTCTCGGGACGGGGTAACTTGGTAGCGGTCGTTCGGTTCAATCCACACCGACTCCCCGCCCGGCATGCGAATGCAGAGGTACACCACCACTGAGCCGGAGTGGGCCTCAATCAGGGCCTTGAGATCCGCAAGCCGTGTCTCACTTAGTTGGTCGGAGCGGAGGCGCAGTTGGACCCGCTTAGTAAATTTCTTGGGAGCAGCATCCAGCGGCAGGATCTCCTGCGGGAAGAGCTTGGGCCGTTCTTCGCCTGTGCTGACCTCCGCAGTCACCAGCAACGCCTGATTGACCACGAAAAGGTCGGTGTAGCGGTCATAGGATTCATTCATGGCCAGCGCGGTGACCGTGCCGGTCATGTCCTCCAGCGTGACCATCGCGTAGGGCTTGCCTGTCTTTTTTGAAACCCCTTTCTGGACGGCAGAGACGAGCCCTCCTATCCGGATCATTGACCGATTCGGCAATGCCGCCAGCTCCTCAATCGTGTGCGTGGTATGCCGGGAGAGTAGCTTCTCGTACGGACCCAGCGGATGCCCGCTGACGTAGAAGCCTACCAGTTCCTTTTCATCGGCCAGCTTCTGGGCCACCGGCCAGTCTTCTTGGACCACGGGGGTTTCCACCCGCTGCCGGGCGGCCGGTGCGGCCTCGAACGTGTCGAAAAAGGAAACCTGACCCCGGGATTTGTCCGACGCGTTGGCCGTAGCGCGGGCCATCGAACCATCGATCTGGTGGAACACGGTGGCGCGATTGGGACCGACGGAATCGCAGGCACCCGCCTTGATGAGGGACTCGAGGGCTTTGCGGTTAATGGCCTTGGTTTCTACCCGGCCACACAGGTCTTCGAGGTTTATGAAAGCACCTCCCAGAGAACGGGCCGCGAGCAACGCTTCGACGGCGGCCTCACCGACTCCCTTGATAGCCGCCAAACCGAAGCGGATAACCCGCCGTCCTTCCTCGGCTGCGGCGGGGGCAAAATGAAGACCCGAGGCATTGATGTCCGGACCCAAGGTCTCGATGCCCAAGAGCTTGGCCTCAGCGATGTACTGACTCAACTTAGCCGTGTCGCCCTGATCGTTGGTCATCATCGCGCTGAGGAACTCCACCGGGTAGTTCGCCTTCAGCCAAGCCGTCTGGTAGGCCACGACGGCATAGGCTGCCGCGTGCGACTTGTTGAAACCGTAGCCCGCGAATTTCTCCAACAAGTCGAAGACCTCGTTGGCCTTGGGGGCCGGGATACCGTTGGTGTCCGAGCAGCCTTTTACGAAGGTCTCGCGCTGCAAGACCATCTCCTCGAGCTTCTTTTTGCCCATGGCCCGACGGAGCAAATCGGCTCCCCCGAGGGTGTAGCCGGCCAGGATCTGCGTCGCCTGCATCACCTGCTCCTGATAAATCAGAATCCCATAGGTTTCGCGGGCAATGGGCTCCAGCAGGAGATGGGGATAGACGATCTCCTGTTCACCGTGGCGTCGCTTAATGAAATCGGGGATCAGGTCCATCGGACCCGGCCGATAAAGCGATATGAGTGCGGTGATGTGCTCGATCGAGGCAATTTTGAACTTCTTGCACAAGTCGCGCATGCCCCCGGACTCCAACTGGAACACCCCCAGGGTCTGGGCGTTGTTCAGCAAGTCGTAGGTCTTGGTGTCGTCGAGCGGCAGGTTGTCGAGATCGAGCTGGAGAC
>JBDKKQ010000312.1:0-14971 GCA_039796015.1 Verrucomicrobiota bacterium | reverse complement strand
CGGCATTCATCCCGACGTTTCGGATCATCCGTCGGGATCAACCGCACCGCCAAGAGGACCATGGCCGTGTCGTCCACGTCCGGGTTCCACTGGTTGGCGTATTCGAAGACCCAGCCGGAAGCCTCGACGTCTGCTGGGTTCTTGTGGATCCAGTCCCCTCGGAAACGGATCTCCTTGTCCATCAGCCATTCGGCCGCGCGCTTCAGCTTGGGGTGATGGGCCGGTACGCCCGATTCGCGAAGGCAAATCGCCACGATGGCGCTGTCCCACACCGGTGAGAAGCAGGGCTCGATGCGTACGGAATCCTCCGTGAAGTGCATAAGCTTCTGCAGTTCGTGATGCGCCCGAACCACCTGCGGGTGATCGTCCGGATAACCCAGTGCGATGAGAGCGATGAGTGCGTTGAGCATCGCCGGGAAGATCGCAGCTAGACCGCCGCTGCCTTCAAAACGCTCCAGCATCCATCTCTCAGCCCGCTTGAGGGCCTGATTGCGGAACGGATGGAGACCTTGGCGACTCACCCACTCGGCCAACTTGTGCAGGCGATCGAGCCATAGAAAAATATTCCGTAGCGAAAAGTCGAAATAGCGCGGACGCAGGCTCTCATCGAGTTCCCACTTCCCGTTGGGGTAGAGTTCATCGAGGTCTACCTGAACCTTCCGCGTGGGCCGGAAGTGATTGATGATCGCCAGTGGGATGATCATGGCCCGCGACCAGTTACTCATATCCCAGAAGTTGACGTGGAACCACTTGCCGATGAGGAGCACCTCGCAGGGAATGGTGGGTACGTGGTTCCAGGTCGCCAAGCCGAGGAGGGCCAAGTAGAGCTTGGAGAAGGTGTTCATCCGGGGCACTCCCCCCAATGATCGGGCCATTTCTCGAGCGCGGAGCATCCGCGGGTCGGTGGTGGGGATGCCGGCCAGCTTGAGGGCCAGGTAGGCCTTGACCGTGGCATTCACCTCCGCTGGGCCGTGGGGATAGATGTTCCATCCACCGTCGGGGAGCTGCTTTTCAAAGATGTGGTGGACGGCCTTGCGCTGCCAGACCGGGTCTACCTTCCCCCACCAGTGATAGAAGGCCACCATGTCGGCGACGAGCGTCACATCGACCATGAGTTCGCCCACCCAATACCCCTCAGGCTTTTGCTCAGACAGCAAGTAGCTCTGGGATCGGGTGATCGCAGCATCAAGATTGGGATGGACGGAAAAGTTAGGCTTTCCCGAGGCGCTGTCCGCAGGCCGGACCGGCGCTAGACTCACTGACATGGCGGCAAGGATGCGGTGGGAGCTTCATCGCGCAAAGTGATTATTGATCGGCCGTTGGGGTGGATTGTGGTGGTTTGGGACTTGGGCTTTGTGGGGCCTGTCCTTAACGTCGAGCCGTGTTCGGGAATCTTCGTAGCGTTCATTTCATCGGGATCGGCGGCTCGGCGATGGCCAGCGCGGCAGTGGCCATGCACGAGCTTGGGTACCAGGTCACCGGCTCCGATCAGGATGTGATCTATCCACCGATGTCCACGTTCTTGGCTGAACGGGGCATTCGAGTGATGGCCGGATACACCGAGGTTAACCTCTCTCAGCACCCGGACCTGGTGGTGGTTGGTAATGCGATCTCCCGCGGGAATCCTGAGGCCGAAGCGGTGTTGGAGCGAAAACTGCGCTACTGCTCGTTGCCCGAATTGTTGAAGGAATTCTTCATTCGCGGTCGCCGTTCTCTGGTGGTGACTGGCACCCATGGCAAGACCACGACCGCTTCGCTCCTAGCTTGGGTACTGGAGAGTGCGGGGTTGAATCCGTCGTTCCTGATCGGTGGCATCCCGCGGAATTTGGGGCAGGGAGCGCGGTTTACTGATTCGGAGTGGTTTGTGATCGAGGGCGACGAGTACGACACATCCTTTTTCGATAAGCGTTCCAAGTTCGTTCACTACCTGCCGGAGGTGGCCATCCTGAACAACCTAGAGTTCGACCACGCCGACATCTTCCCGACGCTGGCCGACATTCAGTTGAGTTTCCGCCGGTTCATCCACCTGATTCCCCGCAATGGCCTCCTCTTGGCCAATGGCGACGAAGCGAACATCACTCCGCTGCTGGATATCCGGCATTGCCCCGTCAAGCGTTTCGGCCTTGGGGTCGACAACGAACTGAGGGCCAGTGGTCTGGTCCTGAAGGAGGACAGTTCTGAGTTTGAACTGGGCGGAACTCGCTTCCGGATTCCCATGGTGGGCGAACTCAATGTGCGCAATGCCTTGGCGGTCACCGCTGCGGCCCGCCACTGCGGCATCCGTGATTCAGTGATCCAATCGGCCTTCGACTCTTTTTCAAGTGTGAAGCGGCGGATGGAGGTCCGGGGAGAGGCCGGTGGAGTCACCGTGATTGATGATTTTGGTCACCACCCCACAGCGATCCGGGAAACGGTGCGTGCGTTACGGGTGAAGTTTCCGGGTCGCCGCATTTGGGCCGTGTTCGAGCCCCGTTCCAACACGACGCGCCGCAATGTCTTCCAGCAGGAGTTGGTGGACGCTTTGGAACGGGCCGATGTCGTTGTGGTGGCCGAGGTGGCGCGGTTGGAGCAGTTGCCGCTGGGTGAGCGCCTGAACCCGGAGAAGCTCATGCAAGACCTTCGCCTCACGGGCAAGCCGGCCGCCTATTTGCCGACCGTCGATTCGATCGTGGACCATGTGGGCTCGGGTGCCCGTTCGGGTGATGTGGTGTGTGTCTTTAGCAACGGCGGCTTCGGGGATATTCACAACCGGTTGCTGGCTCGACTTGGGGCTCACTGAATAAACGCCCATCGGCCGCGTCCGACACCACTGTGGGCCCTTTTTGGAACCCACTGCATGAACAAATCCTATGTTGTTGCGGCCGCGCTGATTGCGTGGTCTGCCACGGTCACCACCACCCTCAACGCCGGCAACGTCTCCTGGGGCGTTAGCGTCGGAAGCTGGGGAGGGGGCATCGGAGTCGGGGTTTCCGCTGGCTCCGGAGGCGGATACGCAGGCGGTCATCACGGCGGCGGTTATGGCGGTGGTCATGGTCATTGGGGTGGGTACCCTCACCGCGGTGGCGGTTTTGTTTCCGTGGCGGCACCGGTCGTCGTTTATTCTGCGCCTCCTCCGACGGTGGTCTATGCACCAGCACCGGTCGTCTATGCACCGTCACCGGTGGTTTATGCTCCTGCTCGGGTAGTTTATGCACCCGCGCCCGTGGTGTATGCCCCTTCACCCGCAGTGGTCTACGCCCCTTCGCCGGTGGTTTATGCGCCTGCGCCCGTAGTGGTCTACGCCCCTGCGCCGGTCTTCTACGCTCCCGCGCCTGTTTATTGCGCCCCTCGGTTTGCCTTCCGTGCCCGTTGGTAGGTTCGGGTGTTTGTGTTTCGAACTTAGCGGGAACCAGTTTCTGTTAGATTAGTCGTTCCGGCTGAGGATTAGTTGGGATGAATTTCTGAGGATTCTGAGTTAGACGGGGTCTCTGGAGTGGGGGTCTCTGGAGTTTGACAGGTAACAAAAACGCCGCCCAATGGGCGGCGTTTTATTGATGATCTGTTAACGATTGATTCGATCGTTCGTAGGAGAGTCTTCCTCGCTTCCTCGATTACTTGTCGTTCTTCTCGTTTTTCTTGGGGCGCTTGCCACCCGCCGGGCGGTCACCCGGAGGCCGGTCGCCGCGGGCGGCCTGCTTCTCGAGGCGCTCCAACTGCTGGGTCTCCTTGTCGTTCAGGGTGCCGGCGGCCTTCTTGGCCTTCAGGTCCTTGATGCGGGTTTCCATCTTGGCCTTGCGCTCCTTCAGCTTCTCGGCTTTTTCTGCCTCGGTGAGCTTGTCCCAGTCTTCGCGGGCGCCCTTGCCCTTTTTGTCCGCCTTCTCAACGGTCGAAACCGGCGGGGCGGCAGGGGCGGCGGGCTTGGCGTCTTCGGCGGACAACGGGGCGAGGCTCAGGCCGATGAGGGCGGCCAGTAGGGCGATGGTGCGTTTGTTCATGGGTATTGATCTAAAGTTGGCTGTCCGAATTTTCCGGACAATCGCTACGTAGATCCAGACCCATCCGGCACTCCTTAGGTTACAAAGCGGTGCGTTCATCGGTCAGTTGTGTTATGCTATCGGCCATGAGCGATGTCCTCGCCGGAGCCTTGAGTCTTCTGTTGGCCACCAACAAAACCGCGTTGCTGAACACGGCGTTGGTGGAACGGGCGGGGATCGCGGTTCCAGTGAACACTACCAATGATCCGGTGGAGGCTGAATTCCAGGCCATCCTTCGATTGGATGACCGGGTGAGCGATGAGGTCGAACGGTGGTTGGATGCATTGCCCGATGGCTCCGAGGTGAGTGCGGAACTCAAGGCGCGGATCGATGGCCGCCATGAAGAGGTGCGTAAGCGCTACACCACCTTCATGGAAAAGAATCCCAAGAATGCCCGTGCGGTGATTGCCTACGGGAGTTTCCTGGGAGATATCGGCGACGAATTTGCCATGGCCGACCAGTGGGAAAAGGCGCGAGCCATGGATCCTTCGAATCCGGCGGTCTGGAACAATTTGGCCGGTCACTATGCGCATCGCGGCCCCATCGAGAAGGCCTTCCCGTATTTCGAGAAGGCCATCGAATTACAGCCCAACGAGGCCCAGTACTGGCATTCTCTCGGGACGGTGACCTACCTCTTCCGTCGCGATGCTGAGAAGTATTACGGCATTGATGAACAAGGTGTGTTCAAGAAGGCTTTTCAGTTCTACGCCAAAGCCACCGCGTTGCGTCCGCTGGATTTCAAGCTCGCCTCCGATGTCGCCCAGACTTGGTATGGCGTG
Organism: Verrucomicrobiota bacterium; assembly: GCA_039796015.1. Lineage (GTDB taxonomy): Bacteria > Verrucomicrobiota > Verrucomicrobiia > Limisphaerales > UBA9464 > SXXZ01. The sequence goes on along the minus strand of JBDKKQ010000312.1, from coordinate 10,179 downwards.
AAGCCGGCCACGGCCGAGACCGACGCGGCCAAGAAGGCGGCTGAACTCGTGGTCATTGATTCAGGGCTCGGGGCTTGGACCAACGCCTTGCGTCTGGCCACGCTGGATGAGGAACGTGAAGGAGTTCGCTTACACATGGCCCGTTGGCAAATTAAGGCGGGTCGATGGTCGGAGGCTCGGACCCATTTGGATGGCGTAACCAACGCAATCCATACCACCGTGAAGGTTCGGATCGAGCGCACTTGGCGCGATAAGCAAGGTTTGCCACCCGTGACCCAGTAGTGGGTGTCACAGGATTGGATGGCAAGCGGCCCAAAGGGAACCCCGGAGATCGGCTCGAGTTCACGCCGTTGGCGATTTCGCGACTCAAAAGGCGTTCTACGGAGACGTTGCTAATGGGCTCGATTGCATTGGGCTCAATTACGGACCCAAAAAAGGCCGCCCGGATTGCGCCGGGCGGCCTGTTTGAAAATCCGCCTGCCGGTTTGAGAACCGGTCAGGTCGGACAGCGTTAGCGCTTCTTTTTGGCCGGAGCCTTGGCCGTGGCCTTGGTCGGAGCCTTTGTCTTAGCCGCCGTGCGCTTGTCTTCGATAGCCGCCTGGGCCGCCGCGAGGCGGGCCACCGGCACACGGTACGGGGAGCAGCTCACGTAGGTCAGGCCCACGCGGTGGCAGAACTTCACGGAATCGGGGTCACCGCCGTGCTCGCCGCAAATGCCCAGCTTGATGCCCGGGCGGGTCGCATTGCCCTTCTCGGCCGCGATCTTGATCAACTGGCCGACGCCGGTCTGGTCGATGGAGGCGAACGGATTCTTCTTCACGATCTCGTTCTCGGTGTAAGCACCGAGGAAGGAGCCGGAGTCGTCGCGGGACATGCCGAGGCAGGTCTGCGTGAGGTCGTTGGTGCCGAAGCTGAAGAACTCAGCAGTCTGGGCGATCTCGTCGGCGGTCAGCGCGCCGCGCGGGATCTCGATCATGGTGCCAACGGTGTAGGCGATCTTCACCTTCTTCTCCTTCTGCACCAACTCGGCGACCTGATGGACGATCTCGACTTGCAGATCGAGCTCCTTCTTGAACCCGACCAGCGGGATCATGATTTCGGGCTTGGCCTTGAATCCCTTCTTGGTTGCGTCAGCTGCGGCCTCGAGGACGGCGCGGGCCTGCATGCGGGTGATCTCCGGGTACTTGATGCCGAGGCGGCAGCCACGGAAACCGAGCATGGGGTTGAACTCGTGCAGCTCATGGACGCGGGCCATGATCTTCTCGACGGGGATGTCCAGCTTGCGCGCGAGATCCATCTGCTGCTCCTTGGAGTGCGGCAGGAACTCATGCAGGGGCGGATCGAGGAAGCGGATCGTGGCCGGGAAGCCCTTCAGCGCCTTGAAGATACCGAAGAAATCCTCACGTTGGAACGGGAGGAGCTTGGCCAGTGCGGCCTCGCGGGCTTGGAGCGAGTCAGCGAGGATCATCTCGCGCATCGCGTCAATGCGGTCGCCCTCAAAGAACATGTGCTCAGTGCGGGTGAGACCGATGCCCTCGGCTCCGAACGCCATGGCCTGAGAGGTCTGCTCCGGGGTGTCGGCGTTGGTACGCACGGACATGCGGGTGGCCTTCTTGCACCAGTCCATCAGCTGGACGTAGTTCTTGTACTTCTCGGTCTTCTGGGCGGCTTTGTCGCCATTCAAGAGGCCTGAAACGATCTCGGACGGGGCGGTCTTGATCTGGCCGGCGTAAACCAAGCCAGAGGTGCCGTCGATGGAGAGGAAGTCACCCTCATTGAAGGTCTGGCCATCGATCTTGGCAGTCTTCTTGTCGTAGTCGATGTGCACGGCGGCGGCGCCGCAAACGCAAACCTTGCCCATTTGGCGGGCGACCAACGCGGCGTGCGAGGAGACACCGCCACGGGCGGTCAGGATGCCTTCGGCCGCGATCATGCCGCGGAGATCTTCCGGGGAGGTTTCGACGCGGACCAGCAGGACCTTCTCACCCTTTTCCGCAGCCTGGACGGAGCGTTCGGCGTTGAAGTAGATCTTGCCGGTGGCGGCACCGGGGCCGGCCGGGAGACCGGTGGCGATGACCTTGGCCAGCTTCACATCGGCGATGTCGAAGATGGGGGCCAACAGCTGTTCGAGCTGATCGGCCGGATTGCGCATCACTGCGGTTTCCCAGTCGATGAGCTTCTCCTTGACCATGTCGGCCGCGAACTTCAGCGCCGCCGCTGCGGTGCGCTTGCCGTTGCGGGTCTGGAGCATGAACAGCTTGCCTTCTTGGATGGTGAACTCGACGTCCTGCACATCCTTGAAGTGCTTCTCCAGCGTCTCGCGAACGGTCAGCAGTTCGGCGTAAGACTTGGGCATCACTTTCTTCAGCTTCAGGACGGGTTCCGGGGTGCGGACACCGGCGACGACGTCTTCGCCCTGGGCGTTGACCAAGAACTCGCCATAGAACTCGTTGACACCATTGGCCGGGTTACGGGTGAAGGCCACGCCGGAACCGGAGGTCTCACCGGTGTTACCGAACACCATCGCCTGCACGTTGACGGCCGTTCCCCACTCGGCGGGGATGTTGTACTTGCGGCGGTAGACGATGGCGCGGTCGTTCATCCAAGAGCTGAACACGGCACCGGCGGCGCCGCGCAACTGATCCCACGGGTTGTTGGGGAACACCTTGCCGGTGCGCTCCTTGACGAGTGCCTTGAAGCGCTTGACGAGCTCCTGCTGGTCCTCGGCGGTCAGCGCGGAGTCTTCGACGTCGGCGTGGTACTTCTCATGTTTGAACTCATGGATGATCGTCTCGAACGGTTCATGGTCTTCGCCTTCGCGCTTCTGCACCCCGAGCACGACATCGCCGTACATCTGGATGAAGCGGCGGTAGCAATCCCAAGCGAACCGGCCATTTTTGGTGGCGGCTTCGAGGGCGACCACAGACTGGTCGTTGAGGCCCAGGTTCAAGATGGTGTCCATCATGCCGGGCATGGAATCCCGGGCGCCGGAGCGGACTGCCAGCAGCAGCGGCATCCCAGAAGTTGCGCCGAACTTGGTGCCCATGATCTTCTCCATGTTGACCACGCCGGCCTCCATCTGAGACTGGAGTTCCTTCGGGTAGGTCTTCTTGTGGGCGTAGAAGTAGGTGCACACCTCGGTGGTGACGGTGAATCCCGGAGGCACCGGAAGGCCGATGCGGGTCATTTCGGCCAGGTTGGCACCTTTGCCGCCCAGGAGGGCCTTCATGGAGCCATCGCCATCGGCTTTTTTGTTACCCCAGGTGTAAACGTATTTCAGAGCTTTCGGCATAATTGCTAATTGTGTCTTTGAATGAGAACGCGGTAATCGCGCGGACGTAGAACCCTCAGACTATCTGGGAGCAAGGAAGCGTCAACGCGGGAAAAATTAGGAAAACTTTCAGGAAAAGAGGGTTTTTCTCGGATGGGTCATCGAGATTGCTCTTGTTTCACGTTTTTTCCAGACGATGAACTGACCGGTAAAGGCTGCAGTGCGCTGTCTTGGAGTGTCCTGCTCTTGAAAGGTGTTCTTGTCTGGCCGAGGCGCTGTCCGCACCGTGTTAAAACATGTCGTCGACGGATCCATTGCCCACCCTGCTGCTGGTGGACGGCCACGCGTATGCCTACCGAGCTTTCTATGCGATCCGTTCGTTGAATTCACCAGAGGGCGCGCCCACCAATGCCATCTACGGGTTCATAAAAATGCTCCAGAAGATGGAGACCATTCTCCGCCCGACCCATCGGTTGGTGTTGTGGGATCGCGGCCTGGCCGCTGAGCGCATGGCTGAGTTGCCCGAGTACAAACAGCAGCGGTCACCGACGCCCGAAGATCTCGAACGGCAATTTCCTCAGATCGAGGGTTGGCTTGAGGCGGCGGGCATCGCGGCCTGGAGCCAAGCGCAGACGGAGGCAGACGATTGGATCGGGACCTACGCCAAAAGGGCCGAGGCCTCAGGATGGCGGACGGTCGTGGCCAGCTCTGATAAGGATTTTATGCAGTTGGTGAGCGACCGGGTGGGTCTCTACAATCCCAACGACAAGACTGAAAGAGTTTGGACGGCGGCCGAGGTCGAGGCCAAGACGGGGGTTCAGCCCGATCAGGTGGTCGATTGGCTGAGCTTGATCGGAGATGCGGTAGACAACATTCCTGGGGTTTCGGGAGTGGGGCCAAAAACCGCCACCCAACTTCTTCAGAAATACGGCACCATCGAAGCGCTGATGTCGCGATTGGGCGAGGTGAAGTCGGAGTCGCAACGGTCCAACCTTCAGGCTTCGGTCGAACAGTTGCAGCGAAACCAACGCCTCATTGCTCTCCAGACGAGTCTTTCCGGAGGCCCAGCTTTGGAGACCCTGCGCATCGAGCCGCCGGATGCCACGCGCCGCGAGCGCCTGGGTGGGATGTACCGCCAGTGGGGGTTCCGCAGCCTGCTCTCCGAACTGGGGCTGCCCTGGGAGGGGTCGGATCAAGGAATGCTACTGTGACGAAGCCTTCGTCCATTCTGAAAGTGAACCCGCCGTCGGCTCATGCGGTTCATTCGGGGACGCCAATTCATCCGCTGGCCGCCGGTGTGTTGGTGGCCGTAGACAACTTGTGGAACCTTGCCGATTGGGCGGTGGTCACCTGGTGGGTGACTGTGCCTCTGAGCTTTCTGTCGGTGTTTATTCCCACGGTGTGGTTCCAGCGGCGGCTCAAGAAAGATCGCTGGGGATCCGCCTTGGCCAAAGCGCTGGTGTTGGGCCTGGTGGCGGCCATCCCCACGTCGTTGACCGGCACCCCGGTGGGCATGGCGTTGTTGGCTTGGGCCGGTGTGGACCGGTGGCGTCGGTAAACCTAGATCCTGCTCTTTCAAGCCCATGCAGCCCCCAGACTTCAGACAACGCTCTGTTCGAACCCTGTTTGCGATCGCTCTCGCGTTGTCGGCCCTTGGGATGGGGTGGGGCTGTGGGCAAAATTCTGACCCAGTGACTCCCGCTCCCGCTGCGGCAACCAACACCGTGATGCTGAAGGTGGCTCCTGTTGGTATGGTGTGGATTGGCGGCGGCGAGTTTTCGATGGGAGGTCCGGGGGCGGACACGACCGTTGCCTTGCGCTCGGGCCTTGGGGCGGGTGAGCCCATGTGTTCGGGGCTGCGGGATGGGTTCACGGATTCGGATCCGGTCCATCGGGTGTTCGTGGACGGATTTTGGATGGATGAAACCGAGGTGACCAACGACCAGTTCGCGCGCTTTGTGGCGGCGACGGGTTATCGCACGGTCGCCGAGCATGCGCCCCAGGCCGAGGATTTCCCCGGAGCCGATCCGGCCCTGCTCGTTCCCGGTGCCGCGGTCTTTGTGCAGCCGGAAGGCCCGGTGACGCTGGAGGATCCGCTCCAGTGGTGGCGGTATATTCCTGGGGCCCAGTGGCGGCATCCGGAAGGTCCGGGCAGTTCCATTGAGGGCCGGGGAAACCTGCCAGTGGTCCATGTGGCTTATGCGGATGCTGAGGCCTATGCGCGGTGGGCGGGCAAGCGCTTGCCTACCGAGGCAGAGTGGGAGTTTGCCGCCCGCGGCGGGTTGGATCGCAAGGCCTACGCGTGGGGCGATGTGCGGTTGGAAGAAAACGGGCGCTGGCGGTGCAACGCTTTCCAAGGACGCTTTCCAGATGCCGATGCTGCGTTGGACGGATTTCGAGGCATCGCTCCAGTGCGCCAGTACGCACCCAACGGGTTGGGTCTCTACGATGTGGCGGGCAATGTCTGGGAGTGGTGCAGCGATTGGTATCGCCCGGATACTTACCGATTGCGGTCGGTCGAGGGCGCGGTCGTTCGCAATCCGCGCGGACCCTCCGACAGTCTGGATCCGGATGAACCGGGTGTCCCCAAGCGAGTTCATCGGGGTGGATCCTTTCTCTGCAGCGACCAGTACTGCGCCCGATTCCTCATCGGTACTCGGGGCAAGGGTGCCGTGGACACGGGCAGTTCTCATCTGGGTTTCCGGTGTGTTCAAGACGGCCAGAGCCCGGTGGCTGGAGGACGTTGAGAGGCCGGAAAGCGAAGCGCTGTTTGCGCCGGCCGAGCTCTGTGATTGAATCGGCCCGCCGATGAACATTCTCGACGAACTGCGCTGGCGGGGCCTCTACGCCGATTGCACCGACCTGGAAGCCTTGTCTGCCCGGCTCGCCGCGGGACCGATGACCTTGTATTGCGGCTTTGATCCCACGGCCGATTCGTTGCACGTGGGCAATTTGGTGCCGCTTCTGTGCCTGCGACGTTTCCAACTCGCCGGTCATGTGCCGCTCGCATTGGCCGGTGGAGCAACCGGCATGATTGGTGACCCCAGCGGTCGTTCTTCGGAGCGCAACTTGCTGACCCCGGAGGTGCTGAAGCACAACATCGCTTCGATCAAGGAGCAGTTGGCCCGGTTCCTGGACTTCGACGCCCCGAGCAATGCCGCGCGCCTGGTGGACAATTTCGATTGGTTCGGGCCCATCTCCTACCTCGAGTTCCTGCGCGACGTGGGTAAGTACTTCACCGTCAACGCCATGGTGGCCAAGGAGTCGGTCCGCGCCCGCATGGAAGACCGCGACAATGGCATCAGCTACACCGAGTTCAGCTACATGCTGCTGCAGGCCTATGATTTCTATCACCTGCGCAGCCAATCCAACTGTGAACTCCAAATCGGTGCCACCGACCAGTGGGGCAATATCACTGCGGGAACCGAACTGTGCCGTAAGAAGCTCGGCGTGCCGGTGTGGGGGCTGACCCTGCCCCTGCTGACCAAGGCCGATGGCACCAAGTACGGCAAGAGCGCCTCAGGGGCCGTCTGGCTCGATTCCAAGCGGACCAGCTCCTATCGGTTTTATCAGTTCTTCGTCCAGAGCGACGACCGCGATGTCATCAAGCTCCTGAAGGTGCTGACATTCCTCCCGGCCGATCAAATTGCGGCTCTGGAGCAGGATCTGGTTACTAACCCAGGGGCACGGGCTCCGCACAAAACCTTGGCGCGTGAGGTGACGACGCTCGTTCATGGAGAGGCGGCGGCTCAGGAAGCGATCCGTGCCAGCGAAATCCTCTTTGGTGGCGATTTGGCGGGCGTCGGTGAAAGCACCTTCAACGAATTGCTCGGAGAGGTGCCGACCCATGCTCTGGAAGCCAGTCGCCTGGCCGGTGCCGGAATGCCGCTGATTGAATTGCTCGTGCAAGCCGGCTTGTCGGCCAGCAAGGGACAAGCCCGTACGGATATCCAGGGTGGCGGAGCTTCGCTCAACAATGTGCGCGTCGGGGAAGTCCAGAGGGCCGTCACCACCGACGACCTGCTTTTCGGCAAGCACTTGCTCCTGCGCAAGGGGCGTCGCAACTACGCCGTCGTCACGGTCCAAGGCTAAGGGCGCAGCGCGCTTCAGGGGCAGGGCCGAGCGACCCAAGGTAGGGCGTAGCGCTTCAGAGGTAGGGCGATTTCTCCGAAAGCGCCATGTCCGCGGGCACGGACCACCCCAGAGATCGGTCCGCCGCAGACACGGAACGCTCGGAGATCGGACTCTATCTCGGAAGTCCTCGGACTACATCCGGGTGGCCACAAGATCAGCCTTACCCAAGCACCTCCGAGGTAGGGCGATTTCTCCGAAAGCGCCACGTTGAGCCGGACCACCCAGAGATCGTCCCTGCTCAGGGCGCGTAGTGCGGCGGCTTCTGGTTGTGAGGCTGAGTGCGGTCCACATCTTGGCCGCGCAAGGTCTCCCCGAGGATCTCTAGCTGTTTTTGAAGTCGGGTGATCGTTCTGCTCTGGTCAATAATCACCGAGTTGAGTGCGTCGTAGTTGCGCTCGAGGTGGGCGAGGGAAGCCTCGGTCTGTTCGAGTCGGGCGTTCAGTGATTCCGGATTCACAGTTCTCCCTCGCGTTCGGTGAAAAACAAGTCGTGGGCCCTGGAAAAATCGGCTTCCGGGACGAGGATTCGCACTTCGCGGTCCAAATCTTCGGGATCCAAAAGGGTGGGTTCACCCGTGATGGGTTCTACGGGTTCGATGGTGGACTCGATGCCGTGCTTCTCGAGCCACGTTTGCAAGAGCTCACACTTGATCCAGGGTCCGGTGAAGAAATGCCTCATGGCCATGGCGTTGCGCTGAGGCTCTCAGAGGACCCGGACGATGACCACGGTGAAGTCATCGGTCTGCGGTTCCGGTTGAGTGAAGGCTCGGGCCTCGCTGCAAATGAGTTCTGCCAAATCGGCGGCCGGCATTCCCGGTTGGCTGCGGATGAGATCCAAAACCCGCTCCACGGTGAAGAGACTCCCGTCGGCGCGCATGGCTTCGTCGATGCCGTCGGTGAGTTGGAGCAGGGTGTCGCCCGAATTTAGAATAATTTCAGGATTCTCACCGTAGGCGATGAGGCCTTGCCGCCCGAGCGGTTTGCCGGTTCGACGCAGGCTGGCTTTGATCTGGCCGGTCGCATCGAGGACCCAGGTCGCCGGGTGGCCTGCGCTGGCATGACGCAAGGTTCGGGTCTCGGGATGGATCGCAGCCAAGGACGCAGTCACGTAATTGTCGCCGCCGAGGTCTTCGGCCAAGAGCCGGTTGGCTTGGGTCAGGATTTCGGCCGGACTGAAGACCAATCGGGCCGTCATGCGAAGACAGAAACGAGTCTCTGCCATGAGGAGAGCGGGTCCCATTCCGTGTCCGGCCACATCGGCCACCAAGATGCCCCAAGAGCCATCCGGCAAGGGCAGGTAATCGAAAGAGTCTCCGCCCGTGGCCTCGGCGGCATGGGAAACCCCGGCGATATCGAATCCCGGCACCCGGGGTGAGGATTTGGGGAAAAGGCGGGACTGGATCTCGCGAGCCGCAGCGAACTCCTGTCGCGTTTTGCGTATTTCGGCCTCGTGGCGACGGCGCTGGCTGATGTCTCGAATGAAGGCGACAAGCCATTGCTGTTGCCCCATCCGCATCTGGGTGAAGCCGATTTCGACTTCGACTTCTGAATCGTCGGAACGGCGGGCGAAGGATTCGAAGACCCTGCGGTCTTCGGCCTCGGCGGCCGTCTTCCAGGTACCCGGTGCGGTGGCCGCTGTCTGAAGAAAATCGAGGGTCTTTCCACAGATTTGTTCAGCCTCCCAGCCGAAGATGGTTTTTACGGCCGGATTACCGAAGCGGATGGCCCCTTCCAAATCGATGAGTAGCACTCCGTCGGTCGAGTTTTCCCAGACCGATCGGTAGCGCAACTCGCTCTCTCGCAGGGATATTTCGGCCAGTCTGCTGGAGGCACGGACGGCGGCTTCACGCAATTCGCGCTGGATGGCGGGCACCAGGCGGCCGGGGGATCCCTTAGTCATGAAGTCGTGAGCCCCAGACTTCATGGCTTCGATAGCTACGCCTTCTTCGATACCGCCCGACACGATGATGAAGGGCATGTCCTTGCCGGACTGTTTGTAGAGAACCAAGGCCTGGGGGGCGCTGAACCCGGGCATGAAGTGGTCGCACAGAACGAGGTCCCAGTTGCCGGTCTGCAACTCCTGTGAAAAGGCCTCGGCTCTGGCCACCCGCTTGGACTCCACTCGCCAGCCACCTTGACGCAGGTGATTGACCAGGATGAGCGCGTCAAACTCGGAGTCCTCAACGATGAGGGCTCGGAGTAAGGGGCGCTCAGGGTTCGGTGGATTCGGGGCCACGGTTTAAAATGGGAGTAAGACAGATCCCAAGAGGGGAAATCTGCCGCCCTGCTGTCGCATTACAACTGGCGGGCTCTTAAAAAGAGGTTTGTCGCCGGGTTGCTAGGCAAAGGGATGGTTACAGCCTCCGAGAGGCCCTTTCCAACCACAGCAGTGACTCCAGGCAGTTGGGTCCAGGTGCCTCCGAGTGAGAGGCTCTGCTCAATTTGATAGCTGACTCCCGAGGTGGCCCGTAGATGAAGATTCCAAGCGCCACCCGGTTTGCCGGAAATTTCCAGTTTGGCGACGGCTGGTCCGGGATTGGTGTCGCTGACGATGACCTCAAAGTCTTGGGCCACACTGGTGAAGGGGTCGCTGACGCTCACTCGCACTCGGTTGGTGCTGGGACCCTGCTGCAGTGTGGGGGTCCAAGAAAGCAGGCCATTGGTGGTGACGCTCAGGCCAGTCGGACCAGACACCAGTTGGTAGGTCAACCGTTGGGCAGGCAGGTCTGAATCGGTGGCCTTGAGTTGAAACGAGAGCCGCAGGCCCTCGGTCAC
>JBDKKQ010000311.1:0-11758 GCA_039796015.1 Verrucomicrobiota bacterium | reverse complement strand
AATTGAAGACAACCTCCGCCATGCATCGGACCAATTTCACCGTTCGCGCGGATACCAGTGAATCATTTAATCTTCAGATGGCCCCCCCCGTGTCGGCTCCTGTAGATCCTGTTCCGGCCGGCGTTGGTGACGACCCGGAAAAATCGCGGCAATTGCTCCGGTATTTTCTCACCCAACTCAATTTGACTAATGGTGCGGCGGGAATGGCAGGCACTTCAGGAGCGCCTGTGAATATCGTTCTGCCGTTGCGGATGTCGTCCGCGGAGTCCCCGGCGCGGGGCACAGGAAGGGCTACTTATGAATTGCGTTAAACGATTTCTGACTGCTGCGCTCCTCGGAGTAGTGGCCTTAGCGGACTCCCAGACTCCAGTGGGAGAAGTGGAATCTCCGAAGGTAGCGGCGGTAGCCGTGGAGTATGGGTTGGATCCCCGGTTGGGCGCCTTGCCTACCGAAAATCTGCAATTTAAAACCAACACGAACTACTTGTTGGATCAAAATAAGGCAGCGGAAGCGCGCTTTCAAAAACTGCGGGGGATGGGTCCACGGACCAACTATTTAGAGGAATTTAGTCGGACGGTCGAAGCGGTACTCAATTCTGATGCCTCGGAACGTATCAAGGAGGACACCCGGAAACTCACTCTTCTGGAGTTGGCCCATCAACGCGAGTTGGCGGCTGAAAAGGACCAGTCTGGCGGGCATCTGGAACGGGCTCTGCAACTGTTGGCTGAATACGTCGAGCGCTATTCCCGAGACCCGGCGGTTCCAGAGGTCTTGTTGCGACAAGGGTACTTGCTGCGACGGCTCGACTTGAAGGATGAGGCGATTGAGAAATTTTACCTCGTGTTGCGGTCGGTACCGAGGATTGAAGGTCGGAACATCGCCTACTCGCGGCGTCTGGTAATGATGGCGCAATCGGCTATCGCTGACACCTGTTCCGATCTCGGGCGTCATGCCGAAGCGGCTGAGCTCTACGGGCGTATGCTTCAAACCAAATCGGAAGAACTCGAGGTCGAGACCGTTCGGATCAAGCAATTGCGCTCGCTGCGAGAATCGGCCCCTAACGGCATCTTGGAGCGGCAAGCGATGGGGTTTCTCGAAGATTTCCCGGACTCCGATTATATTCCCGAGGCTCGATATTTTTTGGCCCACTCTCTGAAACAGCAGAAGAAACGTGACGCGGCTATGGAGCAGTTCCAGCTTCTGCTAGAGGCCGTAGAGTTGGCGCCCCCCGAGCGGTTGACGCGGTGGATGCCATGGAAACTCCGCGTCGGAAACGAGTTGGCCAACCAGTTCTACTTGGAGGGCGACTACCTTTCTTCGGTGTCCCTGTACCGCGCATTGGCGAAGTCCAACGCAGAGGGTCAAACCCGGCAGTCCTTCCAGTACCAAGTGGGTTTGTGCGAAGAGCGTTTGGGCCAAGTTGAAGAAGCGATCAAGACCTACCAGCAAATCGTGGATGCACCGGCCACCCCGTCTGCCGGTTCCAACACCAACGCCAACGCTGTTCCAGTTCAAATCTTGCGGAACATGGCTACGCTGCGCATCTCGGTGTTGAAGACTGCCTCTCGGAGGGACCCGGCTCCTCGGCTCCCTGGAGCTCAGCCTTGAAACCCACCATGTCTGCTGCCTTTGAGACCTCGTTGGCTGCCTATCATCAGGTATGCCTCCAACTGGCTGACCTGTCCGAGGAGGAAGGGCGCGCTCTGGAATCAGGAGTCAAACCGCCGATGGTGGAGATCACCCGCCGCCGCCGTGATTTGCTCCGAGAACTGGCCAGAACTCAATCAGCCGTCAAGGCGGCCTCACCGGTTCCTTTTCCGGATCGACTGCGTCCGGCTCTGCAGGCCACCCTTGATTTGATCCAGCGTTCGGTGCGGCTCGATCGGCAGAATGAACAGTGGATGCTCCGTCACCAAATGATACCCGGCGATCTCGTCCCCAGCAGCGCAAGTCGGAGCCCGCAGCGGATTCGGTCCACCTACGGACTCAGAGCCGGGGGTATTGGGCCATGAAACTTATTGAACGGGTTCTGGTGGTGGATCGCTCCGACTTGATCCGTCAGACCGTGGGCCGTGTCCTACGGCCCAGAGGAGTGGCCGTGGCTGAAGCCGATTCCCTAGCGGCTGCCTGGGAGTACTTGGAGGCCGATCGATTCCAATTGCTGCTCGTCGGGGAAACCCTTCCAGATGGTGTGTCCACCACGTTGATCCGCGAGTTGGCCGCCCGGATGGAGACTCCCTACATCGTTAGCATCTTGGACAAGGAGAACAGCGAATCGAGTCAGCAGCACCGCCGAGCTGGGGCCCATGAGATCGTGGTCCGTCCCTTTGCCGAGAGAGATCTACGGGACTTCTTCGACCGGGCCCGCAAGTTCCTCGCTGCACCGACCGTTTTCCACGGGGCTCCGGCCGCGCTGTCGGCCCCTGCCATAACCCCGCGCGCCTCCACTCGAGCCTCGGTGAACGGTGTCCAGACAGGTGTTCAAATTTTGGGGCGATCGCCCGCAACGCAATACCTGAGGGAGTATATCCGTCGGATCGCTCCCACTCAGACGACGGTGCTCATCCAAGGCGAAAGCGGCACAGGCAAAGAATTGGTGGCTCGGGCCCTGCACCAGCAAAGTCCACGGTCGGCCGGTCCATTCGTGAAGCTCAATTGCGCGGCTCTTCCGGAATCTCTGGTGGAGAGCGAACTCTTTGGTCACGAGCGCGGCGCCTTCACAGGTGCCATTATTCGTCGTGAAGGACGATTCGGCATGGCAAATGGTGGCACGCTGCTTCTGGACGAAGTGAGCGAGGTGTCTTTGGCTGTCCAATCCAAGCTATTGCGGGTGATCCAAGAGCGGGAGTATGAGCGGGTGGGCGGCAATGAAACGCTGTCGGTCGATGTTCGGATTGTTGCTACCACCAATCGCAATTTGGAGGAATCGGTCGAACGGGGGGAGTTTCGGGAGGATCTTTTCTTCCGCTTGAATGTGGTCCCGGTCTACATGCCACCGCTTCGAGACCGGTTGTCCGATGTACCAATTCTTGCCGAGTATTTCCTCGAGGAGTTCTGTCGCAAGCACAGCAAACCGATCTTGGGCTTTACGAAGGAGGCGATGGAATGGCTCAAGCAGCATTCTTGGCCTGGCAACATCCGAGAGCTGCAGAACATGATCGAACGGGGGGTTGTCGCCAGTGGTGATGGCCCCGTCGATCTGGGCAGTCTGAGCGCATTTCGCAGCCAGTTTTCAGAAAAGCCTCCGGTCCGAAGGTTGTCGCCGCCGGCTCGGATGAACGGGAGCGAGGCGAAGTCGGTTTCTACGCTCGGTGAATTGCCTTTGGCGCCGCCTCAGCGTTCGGGTTCGACGTCGGGTCGATTTTCGCAAGCCAACGGCTCTGGTGGTGAGCGCAGCGGATTGGAGGGATTCGCTCCGAACTTCCTCCGATCGCTGGCCGAGGTGGAGGCCGATCACATTCAGCGAGTTCTCGACCACTGTAAGCAGGATTTGATGGCTGCAGCTCGAATTTTGCGGATTACGGTGCCAGCCCTTCAGAAGCGCTTGCCGCAACGGGAGGGTCCGTAGACCTACCTGTTTTCGTTCCGGGACGGAACGTGTCACGGGTATACGGTTCAAAGCCACCGATTCAAAAGCATGCAGCACGTTAATACACTTCTGAGCGACATTGGCAGGATTGCCCATGGTTCGGTGCGCCGGAGAGTGTTCTGGTACAACTACGCCAAGTTGACCTTGGGAATGTTGGTGTTAGCGGTGTTGCTTTTCTGGCCGGCTTTCCAGCGGGCCCGCAAGGCGGACCGTATCCAACTAACTCGGATCTTCGATGATCGGCGGCAGGTGATGGAGAATCATTTCAGCCGAGTGCCCCGTCTCTTTGAGTTGGTGGGTCTCGCGTCGACGGTGGAACTACGAAAATCCACCATGCAGTTAATCCGTGAAATGGATCGGTACCCCGGAATCGTGGCCGTCGGATTGGCCAATTTTGATGAAGGAGTTGCCCGAGTAGATCCCGCCGGCTTGGCGCTTACGATGGATGACTTGGTATTCGCGGCGATTTTCCAGGACCCGGCGTTTCAAGAGACGCTTTTGGAAACTGTGCAAACGGGTTCCAAGCACGTATCAAAAGTCTTCTGGAATGGTCCGCCCGCCGATGATGCCAGTCGGGCCTACTTTGTGTTCGCAACTCCTGGCCCGCGTCGTTTGGAAGGTGAATCCGTTAGCCTCTCTAGGGTGTTGTTCGCGGTCATTAATCTGAAGCGTTTGATCCTCCATACGGGTCGGCCTGCGAGCCTCAACATGGTTAACGTTCATCTATCCAACAAAGATTCCTTTGAACCCTCTATTAATATGGAGCGGGTGGGGGAGTTAAAGAGGGTTGCCAGAAAACAATTGATTGAAGTGCGCGCTAAGGACCCTTCTGATGCCCTAAGCAATATTGAAGGGCAACGACTGTTGGAGTTGGACAATTTGGAGAGCGATCTGATCAACGATCAATCTTTTGGAACCACGAAGATCTGCTATTTGCGTTTACTAGATTTTCCCAACCGGGAATTTCAACTGAATATAATTTTAAAGAATTCATTCGTTAAGGCCAGTGCGATCCGGGCACTGATGGTGGCCATGCCCTATTATCTTGTTCAGATTCTCATTACGAGCTTTCTGATGGTCGTGATGTGGATGGTGTTTTCTGCTAGTCGGAGTCAGATGCGGGAATTGGCTGAGGCGCAAGGCACGATTGCCCGATTGAATCTTCATCGGACCCTAGTGCAACAGGAATTGCACGATCACATTATCCAGAATCTCACGCTCTTGGGTGTCCAAGTGGCCACCAGCCGCATCGATGATGTGGAGGGTTTCAAGCGGACTCGTGACACGATTCTTCAGCAACTGGATTACTTGCGTAGAGAACTGCGGCGACTGCTGGTCGAAGGCACTGAGAGGCTGCAGTCTTTTGATGAGATGTCGGTGCAGCTCCAGAGCATTTGCAAGCACATGGAGAAGCAATTCAATGTCCGATGCCAGTTGACGACGTTGAACACCGATGGCCTGAGCTTGCATCCGGAAGTGCTCTTCCGTACTTGCCGCTTCGCGGAAGAGTTGCTGGGCAATGCCATCCGACATGGGCGTGCCCGTAACATTAGCATGAGGGTTGAATGCATTTCATCGCCGCCGTCCTTGTTTTTGCGGGTTATAGACGACGGGTGCGGATTTGATCCCGCCAATTACTCGGCAGGGTTCGGTCTCCAGAGCATGAGTGCCTTCGCCCGCCGTTCTCGTGGTCAAATTCGCATCGAGCGACAGGATTTGAAGGGAATGTTCATCGAACTAAAGATTCCTGTGAAGTCGTTGCCTGTCCTGAGCTGAACCATTTTAAAGATTTCTAAACTCATGAAAATTGCCTTCCTGGATGACCATCCCCAACTCGCCGAAGCCATTGCCGGGGCTGTTGCCTCGGCCATTCCGGGCACTCAGGTGGCTTGCTACAGCCACTGGTCGGAGTTGGAACCCACCTTGGTACTTGAGCAGTATGACCTTCTGTTCTTGGACATGCGGCTCGAGGACTGCCTTGGTGCTGAATTGATTAGTCCTATTCTAGAGTTGAGTCCCAAGACACGTATCGTCTTGCTCTCGGCCTTCGCTCAAAACGATCTCCTGATTAAATGCCTTAACTTAGGGATCGCGGGCTATATATCGAAAACCAGCCCTATTGAAACGCTGCTCAAGGCGGTCACCACCGTCGCTGAGGGTGGAACTTTTTTTGACGAGAACATCAATCTCGATCAAGAATCCCGTTGAGTTGAACTGCTATTTAACCCCTTTCCTATTATGAGTGAAACTTCGACATTCCGAATCCTTCTGATCGCCGAGGACCCTTTGATTGGGTCTATTCTCCGCGACCAACTCCAGAGTCTCTCCCATTCGGTGAGTCTCCATGCCTCAGCCGGCGAGGGGCTGGCCGACGCGCAGCAGCAGAGTTTCCCGTTGGTGATCGTCGATGACCAGATCGCCGGAAACGACAGTACGAAATTGCTCCAGGAATTGGCCAAAGCGCGGCCTGGAATGAACCGTATCTTGCTCACTTCCGGGCGCGACATGAACGGCGTGATGGAGGCTCGTCGGTCGGGACTAATTTTCCGTTATCTGACCAAGCCGTGGATGCGAGACGAGGTTGCCATGGCGGTGGACAATGCCTTGGCAAGTTCGGCCCAGCGGTCCGAGATCGACGCCCTGCGCGCTCGCAATTTGGTGCTCAATCAGCAATTGAGTGATGCCGTGAGAGGCGGAGGCACACCGGACGGGGGAGGGGCCGCATCGCTACCCGGCGAGCCGGCGTCGGGACCGGTGACGGGAGGAGCTTCCGTGGACATGGCCATCGAGATGTCCATTCAGATGCTGAGCGTGTTCCATCCCAATTTGGGCAACGCCAGCCTCCGTGCAGTCGCTATCTGCCGGACCATTGGCGAATTGATGGAGCTTCCGCCCACCGAATTGCCCCGTCTGCTGTGGGCGGCCGCCTTGTTCGATATCGGTATGCTCAGCGTGGATCGCAGCATTGTGCGACGCTGGTTGCGGGACACGGCCAAATGCACCGACGAGGAGTTGGCTTTAATTCGCCACCACCCCGAGATTGCCGAGGGGGTGCTCAAGAGTTTTCCTGCGTTGGCGAGCGCAGCGGAGATTGTTCGTCATCATCACGAAGCCTTCGACGGCACGGGATATCCCGATGGGCTCAAAGGTGAGACCATTCCCCAGTTGGCTCGGATCCTCGCCCCGGTGATTCACTTCTGCCATCGCAACGGATCCACGACTCAAATTCTCAACGAGTTGGAGAGTCTCTCGGACAAGCAATTTGATCCGATGGCGGTTCGGCTCTTGGCCAAGGCCTTACCAATGACTCAGATCCCGCGGGGTGAACGAGAGTTGCTCTTGATTGAGCTGAAGTCCGGTATGGTTCTAGGGCGTGATTTGTTCAACGCCGGCGGACATTTGTTGTTGCCCAAGGGTCGTGAACTCAAGGATTCGGACATCAACCGGATCATCTCCATTAATCGCGTCACGCCGCTCACTCCGTTTGTGTTGGTGTACTGCTGACCAGGAACGACTCCGTCGGCCGATGGATTCTCTTCCGCAAGAGAGTTGTTGTTGGTTCGTTGCGGGTTTCAGCACGGACCACTCCTCGGTTTTGCATGCTTGTACGAAGGAATCGGCACCTCCATTGCCTTCCGCTCGACTGGATTATTCGATGGAGCGGGAACCGTTGACGCGGGCGCTTGATTTAAGTCTGAGGTGAATCCTCCGATAGGATCGGCACATGCGATCCTATCGGAGTGAATTAATTCGGAGGATTGGGCTGGTCGTCTGCCTGATGCTGGGGGCCTTCGCAGTGGAGGCCCAAACTCGCAACCGGTCCTTGGTGGCTTGGGGTGAGAACCTGCTGGGGCTCAATCGCCCTCCCGAACTGCCAGCAGGGATCGTGGCCAGCGATGTCGAGGCGGTGACGGCCGGGGAGTTGGTCAGTGGATTGACGCTCCGCCCCGGGATTCTGATGGATGGTACCAATTATGTCGGGAGCCGACTGATTTTGAGAGGACCCACATTGCTGACTGGAAATAGCAATGGGATCATCAGTTACGGCCCGGGAGCCCTCGACCACACCGACCAGACTTCCTGGAATACGGCCCTGCTGGATGCCTCCGGTCGTATCGGCGTGAACCGGGTCAGCTTCGGACATCTTTTCGGAGCCGTTCTCCGTAAGCCGACGAATGCGCCTTCCCCAGTGGCTTCGGGGCGATTCAAGGATCAGTTCCCTGGCGATCTGGCGTTTTTTGGTGACCGGATCACCGCCAATCTGCCGACCACCGATACCGATGCGTCCGGTGGATTTGTCTCGGTGGTGGTAGGCCCCACCCATGTGGTGGCGCTGCGCGCGGACGGATCGGTCTCAGCATTTGGTGGGGAAAATCTTTTCGGGGAACGATTAATCCCATCGGGAGCGGCAGGGGCCGTGGAGGTGGTGGCGGGAGAGTTTTTCAGCGCAGCGCTCCTAGCCACGGGTCAAGTCATCGTCTGGGGATCGGACGCCACGGGAGTCGTTAACGTGCCGCCTTCTGTGACCAATGTGGTGTCGCTGCGGGCGGGTGCTTTGCACCTCGTGGCCCTTCGTGCGGACGGAACGGTGGTGGCCTGGGGCAATCCGGCGGACGGCCGCACCACGGTTCCCGTCGGACTCAACCGCGTGACTCAGATTGCAGCAGGTAGGGCCCACTCTTTGGCTCTGCGGGACGACGGAACGGTGGTGGCTTGGGGCTACAATGGGTCGGGGCAAACCTCGGTTCCCTTAGGCTTGGCCAATGTCGTGGATATCGCTGCCGGTGGGCAGCACAACCTGGTGCTCGTTTCTCGTGAGAAACCGCTTTTGGAACCGTTGGTTTTTCGGGAGAACTCAATCGAGGGCGGGCGTGATTTCAATCCGAACAGCGACTACACCGATCGAGGTCGCACCCTCAGTGTGCGGGCCAGTCTCCAAAATGGAGCGCCCCCGGTGCGGTTTCGCTGGCGCCGCAATGGATCCCTGATCCCCGGAGCTACCAATTCTCAACTGACAGTCGTGGTGCCCAATTCGGAACCTGGGGCGTTTCGAATCGACCTTGAGGTGGTTAATGCATTTGGGAGTGACCTGAAGTCTGCCACGGTGCGGTTGGCGGACATCCCGGCCGAGGTGGTGGTCGAGCCAGTGGCTTGGACGGCGGGAGTTCCGCCCAGGGTCACGACATTGGGCCAGTCTGCGGCCGGAGTCTTTCTGGGGGTTCATGATGATGCCAGCTTGCTCGCTTTCCGCGTGCGGGCGAAGGGCGATCCGGTTCCTCGGGTCATGGTGTATTCTGCTCTGAGCGGCGAAGCGGTGCTTCCGGTGGAGATCCCCATCACCAACGCTTCGGCGACCATCCAGGGATCTGCGGTCGCCGTGAGTTCCCGATCGCTTACAACTTCCCAGAGCGGGGGATACCTAGTGGTGCTGTCTAACTCCTTGGGAAAATCCATCACCAACCGTATTGCCGTAGAAATTTATCCAGAACTGCAGGCTCCCAGCGTCTCCTCCGCCATATCTGAAAATGCAGCGGTTCCTGTGTACTTAGGGCCGGTTCCAGCGGGTTCCACCAATGTCGTGCTGTCGGTAATTTCCAGCCACGGGCCTGGTGTGGTTTACAACTGGCTGAAGAACGGGGCGGAGATAGCTCGTGCTACCAACTCGACGTTGAGCCTAACCAATTTCAGTTTTCCCCAGATTGGAACTTACACGGTTCGGTTGAGAAACCCTCTGACGGGCTCCAGCCTGTCTGGTGATCGCACCAAGGGCACCAGCCTATCGACGGGCTTCACTCCGGTACTCCCTATTACACTAGCGCTTTCCCGGACCAACCTGGCTGGACCGGCAGGTTCCTCTGCATCGATGGACATTCAACTCTCTGGGGCGCTGTACGGGCGAGTTCAGTTGCAGCGGTGGGACCCTGTGTTGGGATGGACGGATGCGAGTGCCGCATTCCCGGTGGTAGTTCCTGCGTTGCCCGCAGCGTGGGCCATCGATGGAACCTACGAACTGGATGTTTCCAGTGGCGGCGGGCGGGCGTCCTTCTCGGTGGGGACAGCAAGTTTGAGTTCAGCACTCAGTGGGAGTTATCGGATTCGGGCCGTTCAGTTGGCCTCCGCTGGCGGCATGGAGCTCACGGGTACCGAGCAGGTGTCCTTGTTCCGGGTCTCGGTGACATCGGTCGCTGAAATCGCCCTTCCGGGCACAGAGCCCGCGCCTGTGGAGGCTGGTGGCACCTGGGTTTCGGGACCATCGGCTGGCGTGGACATGACGCTCGCCGCCGCCGCCTATTCCACGGTCGATCTCTCTGCATACCTCACCGTGGCGGGGTTCCCGGCTCCAGTCTTCCGCTGGGAGCGTCAGATCGAGCCCGCTTCCGGTTCGGTGCTCGCAAAGTACCAAAGCATCTCGGCGGCCACCAATTCACCCCGGCTACTGGTGAGTGCCCTAGCCACCAACGCAGGAATCTACCGGGTTACCGCCACCAATTCCGTCGGTGGGGTGGGCGGTATTTCCAAGACGATCCGACTCCGAGTGGATCGTGTGCTGCGCCTGCCGGCCGAAACCCTGGCCGCGCCGGGTGGGGCTGTTGAGATTCCTATTTTCTTGTTGGGATTTGGGGACGAATCGGCGGTGTCCTTTACGTTGGAGGCTCAGACCCCCTATCTGTTGACGGATGACACGACCGTCACTCTGACGTTGGATCCATTGATCTCTCCCATCGCCTCAATGAGCTATCGGCGCGCGGGTTCGGTGGTGACAGCGCCGGCTAACGGAGGCGGAGGCGGTAATCGGTTTAAGCTCCAGGTACTGATCTCCCGGAATGATCCCACGGTGGGCTTTCCACGAGGCACCAACGCGATTGCGCGCCTTGCGTTTCAAGCTCAGACGTTTGAAGCCATCGATATCATCCGAAATTTGGGTGCTTCGGGCGTGGTGGTGGTACCGCCGCTGGAGGTGCCCGTGCGTATCCTTAAGGATTCGCAGTTGGTTACGGCGGACAAGGATCTTTCGTTCCGGGTCGCCTTCACCAATGCCACTCTGGCTTCGATGGTTTCGGAGGGAGGGCTGGTGGCAGTGCTGGCCGATTCCATGGAGGGGGATGTCAATGGCACCGGCTCGGTGGATGTTCTCGACATCACAGCGATCGCCTCTGTGTTGGCTTCTTCGATTGCCGACCCGAATTTGGTGGTTCGACGCCGTATGGACTGTGCTCCCAAGGCCAGCTCCGGGGATTGGTTGATCAACTTGGCCGACCTCGTTCAGGTGGCTCGCTTCGTGGCGAAACTAGATCCCCTTCAGCCAGCAAAAGATCCTCGGATCGGGGGGCCGGGTTATTCACTCAACCGCAGTCAGCAACCCACTCTCGCCAAGTCGTTGACGAGGGCGATCCTGGCGGATCCGATTCGATCCATTGGGTTCGGGTGGAGTGACCTAGTGACAGGTCAGGAAGCGTGGGTGCCCGTGACGCTGGACGGGGTCGGCAATGAAAACGCCTTCGCCTTCAATGTTGAATTCGACGCCCAGGCTCTCGAGTTCACAGGTCTCAAGACGCCGACCGGAACCTCATACATCGAGAACCGATCGAGCGCCGCGCAGGGACGCATCGGGGCGGTGCTATGGAAACCCGCCGGTCAGTCGGCTCCGGTGGGTCTATCGACGCTCGTTGAGGTGGGATTCCGCGTTCGGGCTTCCGGCGGAACCACGGAATTGCGATTCGGGGCGAAGCCCGTCGATTCGCTCATTGCCACGGTCGATGCCCAGCCCGTTCAGCGAGTTCAGTACGCGTCGAGTCAATGGAGCATTGGTCAGCGCCGTCGAGTGCTCGGTGGTCGGGTGGTGGGTCAGACGCTGTCCGGTTCGGAGTGGCGCATCGAACTGCAGGCCTTGGATTCCGGCGGTCAGGCGGTGTCCGCTCGTGATCGTCGGCTTCGCGTGCGAACCTCCGATCGATTGGAGTCTCCCTCGGCTCAGTGGCTAGACTCAGGCCTGAAGACCGAGGTGACCCCGGCTGGGACTGTTCGGATCCCGGTATCTCTGGATCCGGCTCGCGCCACGGGGTTTTTCCGCCTGGTTGAAGAGTGACGCTGGCGTACCGAGTGAGCGTGAGCTCTCCGCTTGCAGTGGGGGTCTGTGCAGGCTTTGGAATTGGGTGCGTTATTGGCCGA
>JBDKKQ010000310.1:0-3950 GCA_039796015.1 Verrucomicrobiota bacterium | reverse complement strand
CGGTCTGGACCTTGCCGAACACGGCGAGGAGGGCTACCACGGTTAACACTTCGGGCTACCCGAAAACAGCTTCAAGCCGCACTGGGAAACCAGTGCGGTTTTTTGCTGTCTGGCTCCAGATCAATCGACGGAACGGGCCGAACTACCCCCGAGGTCAGACTCCTCCCACTTCAATAACCAAGGCGGTGGTGTTGTCTCGACCGCTGGCCGCCACAGAGGCTTCCACCAAGCGCTGCCCCAATCCTTCCGGCGTTCCAGCCCCTCCGGCTACCCCGATCAAGTCCAGCAGGTGGGCATCATACAAACCTTCAACCAAACCGTCGGAACAGAGCAAAAATCGATCACCAACAGTGTAGGCGACGGAACCGATCTGGGGATCCACGAACTGATTGCCACCACCCAATGCTTTCTGGAGCACATTCCTCCTCGGATGGGTCCTGGCCTCGCGCTCATTGATCTTTCCCTGCCGATACAGCCACCCCACGTGAGTGTCATCTTCGGTGAGCTGACGAATGCCTCCGGTGACAGGCAGGTGGTAGATTCGACTGTCACCCACATGGGCAAAGTGAAGAAGTCCCGGAGCAAACCAGCACAAGCTCAGGGTCGTCTCCATGCCACGGCACTCCTCATAACTTCGGCCCAAATAGACCAGGGCCTTGTGAATTTCCCGGAAGAGCACCTGCAAGAGCACCTCGGCAGAATCAGCCTTCGGATGCCCTGACTCCGAACGGAATCCCTTCGGCAAGATTTGAGGCACCTTTTCGACGGCGATCCGACTGGCAAATTCTCCGGCTTGCGCGCCCCCCATGCCATCACTCACGGCAAAGACGAAATCGGCCGCCTGAAGCGTCGACTGCCCCTCCTTGCCCAGACGCTCCAACTCCTGCTGGTTGAACCGCAACCCGACGAAGGCATCCTCATTGTTGGTGCGAACCTTCCCGCGGTCAGAACAACCAGACCAGTGCAGACGGAAGCGGGCGATAGGACTGGCCGTGGCATTCATTCAATGGCCCTCAAGGGATGGGGTGGACACCGAGTTCAACAGAGTCGCAAACTCAAAATCGATGATACAAAACCGCCCATCGGATCCCCGGTAGGTGACATTCCTGGCAGCCTGATCGTCGTGCTGAACGCCGTAGGTCTCCAACTCAGCAAAGAGGCTTTGAAGCCGCTCAGAATCCAAGTGTTCGACCCGTTGCCCGCAATTGGTCGTAACAATTTGAGGAAGGTTCGAATTTTCTGCGATGAGTCGCGGCACGAAGGGACACCCACGGGCTTCCAAAAACTTCAGCACTTTCACCTCGGTTTTAAATCGAATGGCGGCATCGGGGCCGTGGTAGGCC
The DNA here is from genome assembly GCA_039796015.1 of Verrucomicrobiota bacterium. Lineage (GTDB taxonomy): Bacteria > Verrucomicrobiota > Verrucomicrobiia > Limisphaerales > UBA9464 > SXXZ01. The sequence continues at coordinate 2,607 of JBDKKQ010000310.1, read as the reverse complement.
TTGATCACACGTCCATCGAAGCTCAGGTGGACCGTAGACCGCAGTGTGTCTTTGACCTTCAACATGAGCGTTGCGCCACACTAGAGGGCCGACCGCCATCCGGCCAGTGGGGAAGCTGGTGGAAGCCCGGGATGAGGCCAACCCCGGCACTGCTTTCGGCACCTTGCCCTGAAATTTTCAACAACCTCGCGGAAATTTTGATTCTTTTTATCCACCGAGATCAACAATCAACACCTGTTTATCGGTCTTCGTGCAAAATTTGTAGGCGAGCAGGCCCTCTAAGTTTATGATTTCCGCCGAAAACATCCCATTTCCCCGGGCGGGAAGTGCGGCGAACGAATCATGGCACCTGCCCTGCTTCATGAATTCGCTGCATCGGGACGATTCGCTGCAGTCACTACCATTCACATCCATGGCTAAATACAAATTGGAATACATCTGGCTCGATGGTTACCAGCCAGTCCCCAACCTCCGCGGCAAAACCCAGATCAAGGATTTTGAGAGCTTTCCGAAGCTGGAGCAATTGCCCCTCTGGAATTTCGACGGCAGTTCTACCCGCCAAGCTGAGGGACGTAGCTCCGACTGTGTCTTGAAGCCGGTGGCTATTTATCCCGACACCACCCGCAAGAACGGCGCTCTGGTGATGTGCGAAGTGATGATGCCCGATGGCGTGACTCCCCATCAGAGCAACACTCGCGCAACCATCTTGGACGACCCCGGCGCCTGGTTCGGCTTCGAGCAGGAATATTTCCTCTACAAGGACGGCAGGCCGCTCGGTTTCCCCGCTGGCCTCGACACTTTCCCGTATCCTCAGGGCGAATATTACACCGGCGTCGGCTACAAGGCCGTCGGTGACATCGCCCGCGAAATCGTCGAAGAGCACCTCGATCTATGCCTCGATGCAGGCATCAACCACGAGGGCATCAATGCCGAAGTCGCCAAGGGACAGTGGGAATTCCAGATCTTTGGCAAGGGTTCCAAAACCGCCGCCGACCAGGTGTGGATCGCCCGGTACATTTTGATGCGCCTCTGCGAAAAGTACGGCATTGAAATCAACTGGCATTGCAAGCCCCTCGGCAAAGACGTGGATTGGAACGGTTCGGGCATGCATGCCAATTTCTCGACGACCTACATGCGCGAGACGGGTGGACAGCCTTACTTCGAGTCCCTCATGGCGGCGTTCGACAAGTACAAGAACGAGCACATCGCCGTGTACGGACCGGACAACCATTTGCGTCTGACGGGGTTGCACGAGACCCAATCGATCGACAAGTTCAGCTACGGAGTGGCCAACCGCGGCGCGTCGGTCCGTGTCCCCCACAGCTTCGTGAACAACGGCTACAAGGGGTATATTGAAGATCGCCGCCCGAACTCCCAGGGCGACCCGTACGCAATCGCCAGCCGCATCCTTCAAACGATCGCAACGGTCCCGACGCCGTGACCGACCAGGGCGTCTGAGCGCCTCCTGAAATGACGTTCACAAACCCGGGCGATTGCCCGGGTTTTTTCTTTCCCAGAACCTCCTCAGAAAAAATACAACGGAAAAAAACTCAGCTTGGGCGTCAAGATCACGCAGTTCACGCAAGGGCATCCCGCTAAAATCAGCGAAAGACCAATGAAAACCCTGTTTTAGAGAGATGGCATCTTCATAGCTTGAAACGGGACAAAAGGCGTTGACAGTCTAGGTTGACTGCCTACAGTCGCCCCACCTTAAGCCCTTAACTTCACAAACTAAATCCTATGAATCGTCTCCGCAAACAACGTCTCGGCGCTTTCACGCTGATCGAGTTGCTCGTCGTTATCGCCATCATCGCGATTCTGGCCGGCATGCTCCTGCCTGCTCTGGCCAAGGCCAAGTCTCGCGCCAACCGCATCTCCTGCGTCAACAACCTGAAGAACATCGGTTTGGCCTTCCGCACCTTCGCGGTGGACTTCGGTGGCGCCTACCCCTGGCAGGTTTCTCCTGATCAGGGCGGTGTCTCGCTCGTCGCCGCCTCCGTGGCCGGCACCATAGCCACCGGTATCTCGAACAACGTCACCGCCGCCTTCGCGGCCGTGTCGAACGAGTTGAGCACCCCGAAGATCGTCTGGTGCCCGTCCGACGGCAGCCGCTTCACCGCCTCCAACACCTGGGTGGGTGTGCAGCGCTTGGCTCTCGCCAACAACCAGAAGGTTCCGAGCTACTTCCTCGGCACCACCGCCACTGAAGAGCAGCCCCAGAGCATCTTGGGCGGCGACCGCAACGTGACCAACGGCTCGACCGAGGCTCTGCTGGCTGGCAAGCACGTCATCTTCGCGAACCCCGACGCCAATGGAGCCATCGCCGTCGCGACCCTGAACAAGATCGGCTACACCAGCTCGATCCACCAGAACGCCGGCAACATCCTCTTGGGTGACGGCTCCGTGCAGCAGGTTTCCTCGGGCCGCTTCCGCGATCAGATCCGCGACTCTGCTGCCGCCTCCGGCGCGCAGAACTTCATCTTCCCGGCTGCTGGCAACTAAGTTGCACGCATCGGATTTGGCCCTCCTGGGCTGAATACACAAAAGGCACCCCCAACGGGGTGCCTTTTTGTTTTGCCACTCTAGTTTTCTCGGTCGGGTTCCCGA
>JBDKKQ010000309.1:0-2732 GCA_039796015.1 Verrucomicrobiota bacterium | reverse complement strand
GTGAATTTTGGGAGGAGAATTTGCGGGCCGCCTTGAGTCGAAAGGCCGCCCAGCGAGCGCTCCAATCCACCTCGCCCTAGCCAACGGGGCCAATGGAGCAGCCCTCATTTTTACACAAAAGTGGCCGCGCTATTATGAAAACGGCGACCTCTACAAAGCCTGGCACCCGGTGTCTGTGCTTGGGCGCTCCGCGGGACCGTGCCTGCGCTCGCAGGGAACGTTGGGACAGGTGGAGCTTTCGCGCTGGCGCGCGACGGGGATTCAGGTGTCGACGTTCCTACGCTCGCTGCGGCCCGGTCCCGCTCCGCTTGACGTATTTGGTGGGTTACGGGGTCGGTCCCAAATATGTGGCATATGCGGGACCGACCCCTTTGGTCTGGGACGACCTCGCCGGTCCGGGACCGACTCCTCCGATGGGTGACCCCGCCGGTCGATTCCGCCGTCGCGCCACCGTGTCAACCTCGTGCGTTGCGGGGGAGGGGCTGAGTGTTTCCGTTGGCGGTGGTTGCGAGGGTTCGGTTCAATGGGGGCATGTTCTCCCGAGGGTGGTGTGTGCTGGTGGTGCTGTTGATGGTCCTGGATCCCACCGGGCGGTTGTGGGGTGTTACGCCCGCGGCGGGGCGACCTAATATTTTGTTTCTCTTCGCCGATGATCAACGGGCGGACACGATCGGTGCTTGGGGCAACGCCCACATTCGCACGCCGCATCTGGACGGTTTGGTGGGGCGGGGTTTCAGTTTTCGGGGCAACTACTGCTTCGGTGGCAATAGCGGTGCGGTGTGCGTCCCCAGTCGGGCGATGCTCATGAGCGGGCGAACTTGGTTTGGTCTGCTCCACACGCTGCAAGGTGTGACCACTTTTCCTGAACACTTGCGTCGTCAGGGCTATGAAACCTTCGCCACCGGCAAGTGGCACAATGGTGAGGCGTCCTTCCTGCGCAGTTTCGAGCGAGGCCGTTCTATCCACTTCGGCGGAATGGATGACCATACCCGAACCACCATTCAGGATCTCCAAGCAGACGGAAAATTCACCCGCCGTCAGCCAGCTCCCAAGTTCTCCAGTGAGCAGTTCGCCGATGAGGTGATCGACTTCCTTAAACACACTTCCGGCGATCGACCCTTTCTGGCCTACGCCGCCTTCACCGCGCCGCATGATCCCCGCAATCCGCCCGAGGCGTGGCGGGTCACCAATCCGAACCAACGTCCGCCTTTGCCGCGCAATTACCTGCCGCAGCACCCCTTCGACAACGGTGAGTTGATCTTGCGCGACGAGAATCTGCTGCCGTGGCCGCGCCCGCCGGAATGGGTGCGCGATCAATTGGGAGAATACTACGGACTCATCGAGCACTTGGATTCGCAAATCGGCCGTGTCTTGGACGCGCTCGCAAAATCCCCCCATGCGACCAACACGGTCATCGTCTATGCGGCCGATCATGGCCTAGCCCTGGGCAGTCATGGGCTGCTGGGTAAGCAGAACGTCTACGAGCACAGCATGCGGTGCCCGCTCATCATCGCTGGACCCGGCATTCCGGCTGGGGGCACCACGGCAGCCTTCACCTACCTCTTTGACGTGTTCCCGACGGTGTGTGGTCTTGCGGGTTTGCCGGTTCCTCCCGGAGTGGCCGGTTTCGATCTTCGGCCCCTGTGGACCGCGGAGGCACGGCAGGTCCGTGACTCGGTCTTCCTGCCTTATCAGGGACTCATGCGAGCCGTGCGCGACGAACGGTGGAAGCTCATTTGCTATCCGCCGGTGAATCATCGTCAGTTGTTTGACCTGGCCCATGATCCCGACGAGCGCGTGGATGTGTCGGGCGATCCAGGCAACGCTCCAGTGATTGCCCAGCTGCTCGCGAAGATGGCTGAGTGGCAGAAGCGAGTGGGGGATACCCAGCCATTGACCGTCCCCAATCCCAAGCCGCTGATGCGCGACCTCACCGGCCAATCCCGAAAACCCGACGACTGGCAACCCCGCTGGATCGTTGAAAAATACTTCTGATACGTCGCAGGTTGGAAACGGGATGGAGGGAATGAAGGGAGCCGCAGTGTGGGTGGGGCTTGCCGATTGAGCGGTGCCTCATCACCGTTGTCGGCGTGACTCTCGAAGATTCTCTGGGTGATATCCTCCGTAAGGCCCGTACATCCACCCATACTGAGCCAGTGGTCGCAGCGCAGGCGGCTGGGTTGGCTGTGTCGGAGTATGAGCGCATGGAAGAAACAGGGAAACCGGCCGCTGGCTGCCGCTTCGCTGAACTCGGAGTCAAACTCTTGCTCGATGGGGTTAAACTCAAGCGAATTGCCGAAGGCTGGCTGCCGAAACCGGTGGCGACAAACGGTTGGTGCGAGCTGCGGGTGATCACCACTCAAGACGATGGCATGGCTGTTAATGCCTACCTGGTCTGGGACGAAGTCACTCGCGAGGCGGCCGTCTTCGACACAGGTTTCGACGCGGCGCCCATTCTCGCTCACATCGATGAACATCAACTCCAGATCAAACACATTTTCATCACTCATTCTCATGGGGATCATGTGGCCGGACTGGCAGGGTTGAGGGAACGCTTTCCCAAGGCGCGCATTCACACCAATTCCAAGAATGCCCCAGTCGAACAGCGTATTCGTGCCAACGACTTCATCATGCTGGGCAGCCTGCGGGTGACCAATCGCGACACGCCCGGCCACGCTGAGGACGGGGTTACCTACATCGTGGGGAACTGGCCGGAGGATGCGCCGCACGTG
>JBDKKQ010000308.1:0-14609 GCA_039796015.1 Verrucomicrobiota bacterium | reverse complement strand
CCAACGAGCGGACCAACGCCGCATTCACGTCATCCGGAATCTCGGCAGACGAGCGGCGGATCAATTCAACCAACGAATCAAGCAACGCGGACATGGGCGCAAAAACTACGGAGACCACCCATTCGCGTCAACGCAACCGGGAAGCGGTCCGGGCAGTTCACCCACCACCGCCCCGGATCCCAAATCCTCATTCTCCATTAGCCCGTCCCCGCAAAAAACCACCTACACACCAACCACACACCAACCACACACCGGCGTCAGCGGGACTGGACCGTAGCGAGCATTGGATCGCAGCAACCCAATCTCCATCGCGCGTCAGCGCAAAAGCCATCACCTCCCGAACGATCCCTGCGAGCGCAGGTCCAGTGCCGCGGAGCCCCCAAGACGCCCACCCAATCCCTATCAACCGATCCCCATCGGCACGGTGGAAGCTCTGCAAACCGCAGTTGGTCAACCGAATCGATCCTGCATAAGGTTGCCGCGTCCGATGCGCCTCCTCGACCGTTATCTGCTCCGGGAACTCCTGCTGCCACTGGGCGTCTGCCTGAGTGGCTTCACGCTGTTCTGGATCGCCTTCGACCTTTTGGGTGACATGACCCGGTTCCAAAAGGCCGGGCTAAGCCTAGTCGGAGTGCTGGAGTTCTATGTCTGGGGTCTGCCCGAACTACTGAACACCACACTGCCCATAGCGCTACTGCTGTCGCTGCTCTACACCCTGACCAACCACGCGCGTCATCACGAATTGACAGCGATCCGGGCGGCCGGAATCAGCTTGTGGCGAACCATCGTCCCCTACATCACGGTGGGGTTACTCCTCTCGCTCGCCCTGTATTGGAGCGGAGAGAACCTCATTCCCCAGGCCAAACATCGGCAGGAAAATCTCATGTTGGGCAAGTCCGCCAACGAGAAGCCTTCGGAAGCCTGGCGTTCGCAGTTCCACTTTGAGAATCAGACCGACCGCCGCTCGTGGAGCATCAGTCGTTTCCTGCCTGCCACCGGCGACATGGTCGGAATCCGTCTGTTGATGCCACTAGGAACCGGAGCTCATCGCGAAGTACGAATTCCCTCTGCCCTGTGGACTAACGGCGCCTGGAACTACTCGACGGCCAGCGAACGTCTGTGGCGCAGCACCGAGGACACCGATCCCGCCGTTCGCGAAACCCGCTTCACACCAATTCCCACCCTGCCGGGCACCAACCAATGGCTGGCTTGGCCCGGTTCGCTGCAGACCTTCACCAACGGGGTAATCACAACCAACATCGTCTTCCACGACCCGACCACCCAAATCAACTGGTCGGCCACCTCGTTTGATACCCGAAGCGGTGAGCTCATCGGTCTAGTAATCCAAGAACCCATTCGCCCGGGCGCCCAACGCCAATTCCTCGCTGATGGTGCGGCGTGGACGGGCTCGACCTGGCGCTTTACCAACGGCAACGAGTACGTCTTCAGAAATCATCAAGACCGCGAGCCCCTCTGGCTCCCCGGGGTGGAATTCCTCAAAGAACTCAATGAAACCCCGGACATTATCCGCAGCGAATTGCGCATCGCCGATTTCAACCGGGCCAAAGCGATGCAACGGCCTCAATTGACGCTGCAGGAAATCGTCGACTACCAACAACTGCACCCGGTGCTTAAGCCCGACCTGAAGGCGTGGCTCGACACCCAGTTCCACGCACGACTGGCGGCACCCTGGACTTGCCTGGTGGTCGTGATCATCGCCGTGCCATTTGCCGCTCCATCTGGGCGCAGAAATTTGTTCTTCGGGGTCGCCGGCAGCATTGGCTTGGCCTTCATCTTCTTCGTGGTCCAGCGCGTCGGATTCGCCATGGGTCAGAATGGGATCGTTCCGGCTTGGCTCGGCGCCTGGTTACCCAATCTCGTATTCAGCGTCACCGGCCTGATTCTCACAGCGAGGGTCCGGTAACATCATGAATCCTGTGATTGAGCCCGACTCCACCCTCGACCTCCAGGCCCGCCTCTCTCGCTTGGAGTCGCTCCACCGGACCGTGCAGCGAGTGTACTCAACCCTCGATCTGCGAGAGTCACTGCAAATCCTGCTCGATGAAGTGGTCCGCCTGATGGAAAGCAACTCGGGTTCGATCTGCCTGATCAATCCGACCAGTGGCTTCCTCGAAATCGAGGCCACCAGCGGCCTCCCCGGACACGCCAACCAATTCCGACTCCGCTTGGGCGAGGGCATTACCGGCGAGGTGGCCCGATCCGGGCGCACGCTGCGCATCGACGATGTTTCGAAGGAACGTCGGTACGTCCCCTTGCGGGACGGGGTGAGTTCAGAATTGGCCGTACCCTTGCGCGTCGGCGGAGAGGTACGCGGAGTGATTAATGTCGATTCTGACCGGCTCAACGCTTTCTCCCTAGAACAACAGACCCTCCTAGAAGAACTCGCATCACTGGCCTCTCCAGCCATCCGCAACACCTGGTTGTACGAGTCGGCACGCCAGCGGGCCGGGTTGCTAGAATCCCTCCTGAAGGTGGGCCAACTCATCAACTCCACCCTCTCGGTCGACGACGCCCTCACCGTCATCACCCGCGAGGCCCGAGTCCTGATGCGGGCCAAGATGTGTTCACTAATGATGGTAGACCCCTCGGGCGAATGGCTCGACCTCCGAGCCCATGATGGAGCGGGCAAGGCCTATGCTTCCAAACCGCGGGTGAGCCTGGCCGAAAGTGTGGTAGGGATTGTCGCTCGGCGGCGCAAACCGCTCCAGGTCGAAAACGTACAGGTGTCAGGTTGCTACCAGAATGTTAGCATAGCCCGACACGAAGGACTGGTCTCACTCCTGAGCGTTCCTCTGCTCTTCTCGGGAAAGGCCATCGGTACCCTGAATATCTACTCGGGCGAACCTCATCTCTTCTCGGACGAAGAAGTCCGAACTCTTTCGACCTATGCCGAACTGTCGGCCCTAGCTCTCGAAAAAGCCCGCCTCTACGACCGCATCGTCTCCGTCGAAGAGGCCCTCCGCCAAAGCGAACGCCTCAGTGCCCTGGGACTCTTGGCTGCCGAAATTGCCCATGAGATCCGCAATCCACTGACAGTGATGAAGATGCTTCACCACTCGCTCGACTTGCACTTCGGTCCTGATGATCCCCGCCAGACCGATGTCCGCATCATGGGCGAGAAGATGGATCACCTCAACCGCATCGTGGACCGAGTCTTGGACTTCGCCCGTGGCGCCGAACCCCAGTTCGAAGAGGTCAACGTGAACCAGGTCCTGGACGACTTGCTCATGCTGACCCGGGTCAAACTCCGTTCGGCCGGCATCGAGCTGTTCCGAGAACTGGATTCGGACCTACCGGTGTTGATGGCTGACGCCACTCAATTAGAACAAGCGTTCCTGAATCTGACCCTCAATGCCGTCGAAGCCATGCCCGAGGGAGGCCGCTTGAGCATTCGATCCCGGGCTCTACCGCTTCTACGGAAGGGGCCGGCAACCCATGTGTTGGTTCGGTTTCGAGACAGCGGCATCGGCATGACTCGGGAGCAGGCTCAGAATGCTTTTTCATCCTTGTTGCAAACCTCCAAGCCGCGCGGCAACGGCCTGGGCATGGCAATTGTCGCCCGCGTAGTCGAGACCCACCGCGGTCAGGCCCGTGTCCGTTCAAGCCCCGGCCGTGGCACAACCATCAGCCTGGTGTTCCCCGTTTCCCGCTGAGGATTCCCCGTGCGGCAGAAGACCGCTCGGAGATCGGTCCCTACCTCGGAAGTCATCGGGCGGCCTCCGAGTGGCCGAAAAACTCACCTCACCCAAGCACCTCCGTGATAGGGCGAGTTTTCCGAAAGCGCCAACCTACGGGGACACGGACCACTGCAGAGATCGGACCGCCGCAGGGCCAGACGTCTGCAGACACGGACCGTCGCAGGGCCGGACCGCTCGGAGATCGGTCCCTACCTCGGAAGTCGTAGGGCTATATCCGAAGAGTCCTCCGACAAACTCAACCGATTTAGATCGGCTTGCTGAACAGGCTACCGATGGGTTTTCCGACACCGTCCCGAGTCACGTAGAACGGACGCTTTTCAATCTCATAGGAAAGCTTGGGCGAAACTCCCATCGCTCGGTACAGCGTGGCATGCAAATCCTCAATACCTACTCGGTCTTGGATCGTCTTGCAGGGACGCTCATCAGCGGTCACGCCGTGGAGGTGCCCGCGCTTCATGCCGCCGCCAAAGAGCAGTACGCTGCCTGCATCGGTGAAGTGCCGGTGCATGCCGTAGTTAACCGGTGAATCGATGCGCTGGGGCACCGGCACCTGATCTTGGATGGGTTTGTCGGGCTTACCCTCCTGCATCATGTCGCGGCTGAACTCGCTGGCCACCACTACCAACGTCCGGTCGAGCATGCCGCGCTCCTCCAGATCGAGCACCAATTGCGAGATGGCGCCATCGATGGCCATCTTCATGTGGACGAGCTTTTCATGCCCCCGTTCGTGGGTGTCCCAATTAAGGAATGGAATGTACTCGGTCGTGACTTCGATATATCGGGCTCCTGCCTCAGCCAAACGCCGAGCCAACAAACAGCCCAAACCAAAGCGCTGAAGATTGGCCTTCTCATAAACACCCTCGCGATTCATGTCGCCACCTAGCCGCCGACTAAAATCCCAACCGCCCGGTGCGTATTTCGCGATGGTCTCGGGTGACTCCAAGGTGAGGTCAAAGGCCTTGGCCGACGGGGAAGCCAGCAGGCGATGCGCATTGTCGATGGATCGCAACAGCGACTCCTTCTGGTATCCGCTGCCCAATTGCCCCACCGGCGAGGCCTCCAACAAACGTCGATAAAACCGGTCCCGGTTCTCGAAACGCGAGGGGCTCATGCCTTGCGACGGCGTGACCACATCCTTGGCCGCATCGGGGAACGGCACGTTAAAGGGACCAAATTCACTGCCCAAAAACCCGGCCGAGGTGAAGGCCTTAAGTTCTTCACCCTCACCAACATCAAGGCGCTGGCCGATGTTAATGAAGGCCGGCACTGCGGCGTTCTTTGGGCCCAGGGTACGCGACATCACCGCCCCGATGTGCGGACACGCGACCGACTGCGGCGGCGCGTAGCCAGTATGCCAGTGAAACTGATGCCGCGAGTGGAGGATGAAGCCCAGATCGCCAGCCGTATAAGTCCGGATGAGGGTGGCGCGATCCATCACCTTAGCCACCTTCTCCAATCCCTCACTCAGACGAATACCATCCACCGCTGTCGGGATTGACGGAAAGGTCGAGAGCACCGTGTTGGGGTTCATCCCCTTCTCGTACGGCGTGTAGCGCTTCGGATCAAAGGTCTCGGTGGAGGCCATGCCGCCGCCCATCCACAGCACGATGATTGTATCGGCCGTGGCTGGGGGCCTCAGGGCCTCGCCTTCGGCGGCGACCAGAGACTTGGGATACCCAGCACCCAGGGCTCCGAGGGTTGCAGCGCTGAGTCCCTTGACGAATTCGCGGCGTGTGAAATCGGGAGTCTTCATGAGAAAGGTGTTCGGCGATGAATCGATCGATGATGTCTGGGTCGCGGTCAATACGTCAGCTGGAATTCAGGCAGCAAGGCAAGACTCCACAAGAGGTCTTCAACGCCATCCGAATGAGACTTTTCCCCCACCAACTTCAAGGTTAGAGCCAACTCTTGGCGGGTCGGCGGCCGAGACAACCCCTGCTGGAAAACCCGCTGAGCCAACGCACGTCCATCGGGATGGTTGGCCACCAATTTCTCGGACCCCCGCTTGAGGAGTTTGGCGAGGCTTTCGCCATTGGTCAGTTCCAGCGCTTGGATCGTGGTGGCCATAGACTGGCGTGTGGTGGTGACTTGCTCGCGATTAGGACGTCCCAAAGCCAAGGCCAGCGGATCGGCCGGAATCAACGAGGCCCGCACCGAGCCATAGACCTGACGGCCAGAAACAGTTTGCGCCAGAGTGGACTCAATATTCCATGGAGACATTGACGGCACTCCAAGAATGTCGGCCGCGAGCCAACGTTCTGTGGATGAAGTTTGCCAGTCGCCTGAAGGCTTCTTTTTAACCCGCCACGATGCGTCGGACCCGAAGTCGAGGAACGCCTCGGCAGAAGACCCGGCTTCCTTCTTCGATATGAGCTCTGTCTGACGCACTCGAACGTACACCAGCAGGCCCGCGGGATTAATCGCGTCACCGCCATTGACCGCTTCGATCGCCAGAATGTTGGTACCCACACGCAGCAGACCGCGCACATCATACACGCTGGACTGCATCCAATCGGAAGACTCGGTGCCTCGCACCTTCTTGCCATTCAAGAAGACCTTGGCCGAGTTATCGGCATGAACAAACACCGTGGCCTCGCTCGGAAGGGCTGACACCACCCAATCCTTGCGGAAGGCATTGGTCTCCGGTGGCACACCGGTGGTTCCGGCATGGGCATCGCTCCAAATCCAAAAAGCGTTCCCGCGCAACTTCTTCGAAGAGCCGGGTTCCGCGAGCAAACGATCCAAATCGCCCGAAGGTTTTTCAGCCCAGATCCCAGTGATGGAGCTCAAGGCATCACGGAATTGCTCAGCCGTCAGGCGGCGAATGCCCGGCCCCTTGAAGGTGTACTCGGCTTCGGGTTTTTCGGGAATATTGAGCGACGGGAACTGATAAGCCCGTGAGCTGAGAATGAGTTCCAACGTGCGCTTGAGGTCCCATTGATGAGCCACCAGGTCTTCGGCCAACCAATCCAGCAAGTCGGGGTCCCAGGCCGTGTTTTGCATCACATCCAGTGGCTCCACCAGACCACGTCCCAACAACCGAGCCCAAAGGCGGTTAACAATGGTACGGGACAATCGGCCATTCTCACGCTGCGTGATCAAGCGGGCCAATTGCTCCAGCCGGTTGGTCTTGGGAGCCTTGGGATCCACTGATCCCAGTTCGGGAAAGAGAAACTTCAGCGGAGCCACCTTCCCAGTGGGTTTGTCGCACAGGACCATTTCGAGAGCGCCATCGGCGTAGATGCCGGCCAATCCGTAGGCATCGCTAAGTTGCCAGTCATCGATGAACGAATCATGGCAAGAGGCGCACTTGAGGTTCACTCCCATGAACACCTGTCCAATGTTTTGAGCGGCCTGAAGCGGTGGCGTCATGGACGCATTGACCGTGCCCCGCCAGACAATGCCCTTGGTAAAGCCTTCGCTCCCGTTCACCGGATTGACTAACTCTGCCACGAACTGGTCGTACGGCTTGTTGTCGAGCAAGGCTTGATAAAGCCAGGGACTGATTTGCTTGCGACCACCATCAATGTACCCGGTTCCCGCATAGTCATTGCGAAGAAGATCGTTCCAGAAGCTTAGCCAGTGCTGGGCGTAGCGAGGTTTGTCATCGAGCAACTGCCGGACATAGGTCGCCCGCTTGTCCTTGCGGCGGTCTTTGAGAAACGCCTCCTGCACCTCCGGAGTCGGCAAGAGTCCGGTGATGTCCAACGAAACGCGTCGCAGGAACACCCGATCATCGACTGTCTTTGGTACCGCAATACCGTGCCGCGAAAAATACGACTCAATAAACCGATCCACCGGATGGGCTGCCCGTCCGGCCGGCAGTTCGGGGCGACGAGGCTTGAGGTTATTGGCCGGTGGCTGGGCAAAGGAAACCTGAGGGTCCCATTTTAGTCCCTGATCGACCCAAGCGCGCAGAATCCCCACCTGTTCGGAGGTCAATTTGGACCCCTTCTTGGGCATCGCAGAATCCGGGTCGGTTCCCGCCACAAGGTGGATGAAATAACTGTGGGCGCTGTTGCCAACCACCACCGCCGGTCCTGACTCACCGGGCTGAAGAAAGGTCTCGCGCGTGTCGAGTTTCCAATCGCCGTTGGCCTTGCCGCGACCGTGGCATTTGACGCAACTGGCCTCGAGAATGGGTTGAACGTCTTTGCGGAAATCGACCGACCGACCCACGGCCGGAGGCAGCTTCTGGATGGCCTCGAGCGTGGGTGCGGCGGCAGACACGGCCACCCACTCCCCCAGGCTCAACAAGCCGAGGAACCAACGGAATGCCATTGCAGAGAAGGGACCGGTGGAATGCACGTTAGACACTATCCGCGCGAGGTTGGAATTCGGCAAGTCCTTCGGGTGCGGGCCCTCTGCCGACAACCGCGATGGCGGGCTCAAGTTACCCACCAAAAACGCGCGGGTCACTGAGCCCGAGTGCTGCGCTCAGCCATCCAATAAATATCGGAGCGTGCCAGATTGTCGCGAGCCGGCACGTTCAACGGAAGTGTCTGCCCCTTCTTGATGGGCTGCAGGAACTGAGAGGAACGCCAGCGATGGATCTCGGAATGGCCGTCAGCGAAGGCAAAGCCCGCTGCCCCGTTGTGATACGATGCCGGAAAATCCACAACTTGCCGCGTCGAGGTGGCGTTGCCCTCCACAAAACCTGCCATATCCACCACGAAGTATCCGTCGTTGATGGAGTCTTCACGCTCATCCACGAGCACCCAAGTGTTGGAGGGCCCCGGGAGGTTGAGATCCGACTCTTTCAAATAAACCTTCCACTGCGTGCCCGAATTGCCCCAGCCCGGACCTCCCACCCAATTGTTCATGGAGACACTGCGGATGCGGGAGACGTACTTTTTCTCGCGCGTGTTGTAGGCCATCGTCATGTCGGCCGGACAATGCCAGATGCCGATAGACCCTCCGCAATACGGCCACAAGACACTCTTCTTGGTAAACGCCTCGTGGTCCCAATTGTTGGGATCCCGCTCTAGGGCCTTGGTGTTGTCCAACCAACTGCCGCCGGTCCAGTTGGGCACATCGCGTCCCGCCCCAGGAGGAGTCCAATTGGCGGCCCCGGGAAACCGATCTCCGTTGTCGGCCGCATACAACTTCCATGCGAGCATCAACTGCTTGGTGTTGTTCATGCAGGAAATACCGGTGGCCTTGGATTTGGCCTTCGCCAGGGATGGCAGGAGCATTCCGGCCAAGATTGCTATAATGGCGATGACCACCAGCAGTTCGATCAGGGTGAATCCCGGTGATTGCCGGAGGCGCTGTGTGCGCAAGGGGAGTGTTTTCATTGGGGTTCTCATTGAAATAGTGAGGCAAGGCTCTGAAGGCAAGGTCCGCGTTGCACTCCTCCCCCAACGACCTGGTCTCCAATGTCTGTCCGCGAGGTCTGCCCCCCGAGGTCCATCCGCCTGTTCGAGCAATTCGCAGACTCGGTCACCCTAGACCGCTTCGTCACCGGTCTACCGAGATCGGATCCACCCATCCCAAAGAAGTTTCCCAGCCAGCAGCGTGACCATGGAGAGAAAGATAGGACGGATGAATCGCGCCCCTCCCTTGACAGCCACTCCGGCCCCCAGTCGCCCGCCGATCATCTGCCCCAAAGCCATCACACCACCTACCCCGAAACGCACATGACCCAGAGCGAGGAACAACCCCAGCGAGGCCAGATTGCTGGAGAGGTTCATGGCCTTTGTGTAGGCCGTTGCTGTCAGCAAATTCCAGCCCATGCCAATCAGACAAGCGATGGTCCAGAAGCTCCCGGTGCCCGGACCGAAAAATCCGTCGTAAAACCCGATGAGCAACCCGCAACCCACGGCGAACACCCAACGGGTCTCGGCAACCGCATCTTTGGAAATCCACCCACCGCCCCATCCCAAAGACCGCCATCGAAGCAACAGTCCGGTGAGAGTCGATGGCCGCGCCTCACGGCCCAGATCGGGTTTCAGCCCCAGATACAGGGCAATGGCAACCAACAGCACCGGGATCACCGGACGCAATACATGAGCATCCATCCGCGTGACGCAGGCCGCGCCCAGCAACGCGCCAGAGGCCGTGGCCACCACGCCTTGAGACACCTCACTCCACCTCAACAGTCCATGCCGCGCGTACTGGACCGTGGCCATGGTCGTGCCCATCGACGACTGAAACTTGTTGGTGCCTAGGGCGTCCTGCGGATCCATGCCCGTGGCCAGCAACATCGGCACGGTCAAGAGGCCTCCCCCGCCAGCGATGGCGTCCACCCAACCCGCCACCAACCCGGTTGCAAAGAGAGCCGGATACCATTCCCAGGAGAGTTCCATGTCCAAATCGAGCAGCGAATCACTGGGCCTGTTTTCGGCATTCTCGCACGACGAACGCCACCAGTTCCGGTGATTGAAAAAAACCCGTCCACATGTTGTGTCCCTGACCCGCTGGGACCACCCATTCGAAGGTTCCTCCCAAGGCTTGATACCGCGATCGCACCAGGCCGGAGTTGGCCTCTAGCGGCACCAGTTTGTCTTGGTCGCCATGGATCACAAAGAGCGGTACCCGGGCTCGGGCCAAGAGCTCCAATCGATCCACCGGATTGTGTCGGGTCAATTGAGCTTCCAGATCCGCCGGTTTGAGTCCGAAAGCCGGAGCGGCATTGGTGATGCCTGGGTAACTCGCTAAATTGCAAACCGGATAAATCCCAGCGAATCCAGCCACCTTGTCGGGGTTCTCGGCTGCCCAAGACAAGGTCATCAGACCTCCACGGCTGCGACCCAACAGCATCACCTTTCGGGCAAATTTGCGGTGCGAGGTGAGTTCTTCATGGAGTGCCGAGTAGAGCACTCGCCCCGCCGCGTTGCCGTAGGATTCCCCCACGTCGATGCCAGCAACCGCAATACCCGCTTCGAGAAAGCGCTCGAACATCCACTTCTCTTCAGTTCCTGGAAGCCCCGGCAAGGTCGGAGCGTAGAGCACCCAGGGTATAGGTTTTCCGGCCGAGGGCGGAGCCAGAACAAAGGCCGTGTGTCCGCGGATGGACATCACCTCACCGGGCAGCGGCAGCACTTTTTGGGGCGGCGCCGACGGCTTCGTCTCTTCGGCACGGATGGATGAACCCATCATCGCCAAGAAGACCCAAACCCCAAGACTCCATCGTAGCGTCGTCATCATTGCTGTTTCTCCTGGTTGAGCTCAGTTCCTCCCGTCACGACGACCGTCGACGTGGGCGCCAACGCGGACCCGGCCAAGCGTTGCCTTTCGGCCGCCTTGGCAAAGGGCCAGTAAACCAGCATCGCCAAACCCAACGAAACAACGCCCCAAACAGCTGCCCGCCAATCACCCCCGGTCAGCAAGTAATGACCGATCACCGGCGGCGTGGTCCACGGGACATTGACGAAGGGTTTTCGAATCCAACCCCAGTCCATCAGGCAATACGTCGAGGCTGTCAGCAGCAAGGCGTTGGCCACATAAGGGATCATGAACCAGGGATTGAGCACGATGGGGATGCCGAAGAAAATGGGCTCGTTGATCTGGAAGATTTGGGTCGGCAAGGACAGTCGACTGATTTTCCGGTAGGCCGGGTCTTTGGACATCGCCAAAATCAACGCTAACCCCAGCGTGGCCCCGGTGCCGCCGACATTGACGAAGGTCGAAAAAAATCCATTGGCTGTGACATAGGGCATGGGCTGACCGCGGCCCACCGCCTCCACATTCTCGGCTAGGAATTGTAGAAAAATCGGAGCCACAAAGGCATCGAGCGTGTTGTCGCCATTAATGCCCACCGACCACAAGAGCGTCACCAGAAAGGCGTACACCAGAATGCCCGGCAGGGTGTTCAAGGCGAAGACCAACGGCTTGAAGAACGTCTGAACGCCGGCGTTAATATCCACCCCCATCACGAAGCGCAGAATCCAAAAGGCCACCACGAGGAATACGGTCGGGGTTAGCGAAATGAACGTGTCCGACACCACCTTGGGCACCGAATCCGGCAAACGGATGACCCAATTGGCATCGGTGAAGGCCTTCTGGATACGGACTGTCACTAGGGCGATGAGAATGGCCGTGAACAAGCCCTTCGATCCCAGGCCCTCCATGACCAGAGTTTGATCCTTCATCTCTAACTGGATGAGCAGGAAGACCAGCGCCGACTGGGTCGCGCTCAAGATGGCCTCTTGTTTGAGCCGCGTTCCCAGATCGTAGCCGATGGCCAGACAGACGAAGAGACCCAAGAGTCCGAAGGTGGCGGTGACGGGAATTTGCAGGAGCGGCAGGTGCGGAGCCATCCGGGCTTCCCACCCTGGGATTGGCAGATAAGCCACCACCATGAAGAGTCCGCCCAAAATGGTCAGCGGGACCACAGAAACCATCCCAGCGCGGATGGAGGCGAGATAGGTGTTCTCACTGAGCGCGGTCATCCGCGGGATCAGCCACCGGTGAAGAAAGAGGGACAGCGAGTTCATGGCACGTAGGGCTATGCGGTCTCACTTCTCACTCGAGGCATGCATGAGACCATTCAATCGGTGACCCAAATACAGGCAACCATCCGTCCCCTCCCCGACCTGGATGAGCGGCTGAAATCCCAGCTTTCGGTAAAACCCCTGAGCCGGGATGTTGGGCAAACTCACCCCAAGGTGCGCTCCCGGTGATCCGCGCTGACGCAGCAACCCCAGCACTTCCGCCATCATCGCTCGACCCAGCCCTCGCCCTTGAGCCCGTGGCAGCAAGTCGATGTGCACATGCGAGGGATATTGGTCGTAGGGCTCCGGGCAAAAATAATCCGGGTGGTGATAGACGTGGTGGATTTGCTGGACCCGGTTCCATCCGCCCGGGTCGCCGGTCGGGGCCGGATAAGCCCGGCACAACTCCGGCCGCCACTCGGCCTCATACCGAGCGTAAAACGCGTGGGAATCCATCGCCGCGAGCACGTACCCGCAAATGCCCTGGTCATCTTCGAGGATCCGCGCCAACTCCGGCTCGTAGTCCAGATAGGGCCCCACGAATACCCGGCCCAACGCCTCTGGGTCGTCGCGGTAAAACGGCTCGCCATCCTGCCCGAAATTGCCGGTCTTCAGGCAAACCGCGTAGGCACCAGCCCTGTCACCCGCTTGGGGTGAGCGCAACTGAAAAGGAAAAGGAAGGGTCGAAGTCATATCGCCGAGGCCGGTCCGGGATTCATAGAGGTCCATTCCATCGAGCCGTCTGGCAGAGGTTTCAGGAACGACTGCACGCGCACCACAAAGCCTCCACGATACGTCTTCGGCCGGTGGAAATCGGACTCGAACGGAGTGCCCTCGCGGGCCGGATCGATCTGGTGGCTCCACCAACGGTCAATAAGATCCAATTCCTCCCGCAATTCCCAGACCCGCCGGTGGAATGCGTGGAACAGGCCGCGATCCTTCAAATCCACCAACCGCGCACAAAAGTCCTTCAACCGAAGCATCCGCGCTCGAACCGCTAGGGACTCCGGATCCACCGGCGGCCGGGGCGACGACAAGCACCGGGCAATGGCATGCGCCAACGCATCGGCTTCAGGCCCCTCCTGATACGGCAGATAGAAACAATCCGCGAAGGTCACCAAATCATCGAAACTCAACGGAGCTCCCACGGTTGCGAATCGAGGCCACCAGGCCTTCAAACCCTCCAGAAACGACGCCCGGGAATCCCATACACTGTCGGCCGCGAGGTAGGCCCCGAACGAATGGATCGGCACGAAGTTCAGCGGAAATTCCGTATTGGGATTGAGCAGGATTCCCCGCACCGCTTGCTTCAACTCCAAGGGTCTTCCGGCGTACGGACCACAGAAAAAGCGGCGACCATCGTAATCGTTGGCGAAGAGATTGTCCCAAATCAGCGGAGGACGACGCAGAATCTCAGTCAACCGAGCGATCGGTTCCACATCCAGCGTCTCGGAGATGATCTCCGGACCCGTCCAAAAGATGTCGATGTCGGAGTGAAGACCCAGTCCAAGGATTTCCAAATACCCCTCGCCTCCATGACGTGCTGCAACCATCCGTGCGCAGTAGGGCGTTGGGCACACCAGAAAACGCCCCTGAGTTCGCGCTCGACTCCATGTATAAACCTCATTAACCCAGGCAGCTTGAGCCGCCGCCAGAGATTCCCAGCGAGCCAAATCTTCCGGGCGCATCGCGTCTGGGATGTCATCGAGCAAGATGCAAAAGTCATTGACGCCGTCGTCCAGCAGCTGAGTCAGGCGACCTTGAATGGCTGCCATGTCGGCGGGATCCGAATACGTCACATCCAATCCCGGACTGCAGGCGTAAATAAGACGCAAACCGCGCTGCCGGCATCCGGCCACCGCCTCCCGAACCTCCATCAAACCGGATTCATCGTACGACTGCCGCCAGATGGCTCGCTGATGCAAATCATCCTTGGGACCATAGAAATAGGTGTTCAAGCCGCTGCGAACCATCCAATCCCAAAGTTGGTGTCGCTCGGACGGGGTCCACGGCGGGCCGTAGAAACCCTCGATCACGCCGGATAGCAACTGGGGTTCGGAGGAGTCAGTCATCGGATCAGTGGAGCGCTAAGCCGATCAAGCGCCGAGGCCGCCAAACCGGTCAAGCCTGTCCCCAAGGAATCCCGTCATTGGACCTGTCACGGTTCCATTTTCTCCCAAGGAGCCTGTCCCTCCCCTCGGTCTATGCCCCGTCCCCGCTGCCTAGGCCCGCCCCCATCTCCACCACATCGACCCGCCCTGCCGCACTGCTTTGTCCATATTGAACCTGTCACTCTATACGATTCCCGGCCCGACCCGCTCCCACTGCACCGCATTGTAAATATTGAACCTGTCACTCTATACGACTCCCATCAAGCCCGACCCCGTCTCCGACGCATTTACACGCCCTGCCGCACTGCTTTGTAAATATTGAACCTGTCACTCTATTGGGGTCC
>JBDKKQ010000307.1:0-3134 GCA_039796015.1 Verrucomicrobiota bacterium | reverse complement strand
TCTCCGAGGCTGGCCAGAAACCCTTGAAGGCCCGCCAGGGGATTGCGCAGTCCATGCACCAAGTGAGAAGCCACGGCTCCCATCGCTCCGGTCTTGGTGGCCACCATTAACTCCCGATTGGCCCGAACCAAACCTTCGCTGCGTTCGAGCAAAACCCGGTTCGTGCGGGCCAATCGGGAAAAGGCGATCGTAATGGCCACCGCCAAGGCGCTGCCGGACAGCAGCAGGGTGACGAACCCTTGTCGCCAGAGACTGCGGTCGAGTTGGGCATACTCTTCCAACAATCCCGAACCCGCGACCTCCACACCCAAAATGCCGGCCAGCGACGGGGCCGTGGAATCCGGGAGAGGGATGTGCATCCGCAGGACGGCGGATTTGCCATCGGCCTGAACCCGGAATTCCGGAAGGACTTCTCCAGCAATCAAGCGCTCCAACTGCGAGGGATCCGGCTGCGGAACAGACTCCTCGCCGTAGATTCTTGAGGGCAATCCGCCGCGGGCGTCGAAGACCGTAATCCGTTGGACATAGGCCAACTGCGGCAACGTGGCCACTTCGACGGCAGCCAAGAGCGGGTCATCTACTCCCTCGGCGCGCAGAGCAGCAAAACGTCCCTGGAACAAGGCCGCCACACCACGCGCTTCCCGTTCGGCCAAACCCGCTCGAAGTTCCCGGCGCAGCTGGAGGCGCGTGCCGAGAACCGTCACCAACAACACAACCAAGGCCACCGCTACCGCCGCGAGCGT
The DNA here is from genome assembly GCA_039796015.1 of Verrucomicrobiota bacterium. Taxonomy (GTDB): domain Bacteria; phylum Verrucomicrobiota; class Verrucomicrobiia; order Limisphaerales; family UBA9464; genus SXXZ01. Next base: position 2,391 of record JBDKKQ010000307.1, on the reverse strand, counting down.
GGGCCCATGCATTCCATATTGGAGCCGGTTGGATTTCAGAATTCCCATTCCAATCCCCCGGTGGCCGTGTGGGAGGAGTATGTGTAGAGCAGCACGTTGGAATTCTGCCGCTCGAACAAGTACTCGGCAAACACCGTCGCGTGGCGGCCCACTTTTCGGAACACGCGGGCAGTGGTTTCCACATCCTGGGTGTGGCGGTACTTGAAGAGGTCTTCCGGGGCCGGCGAAATGAACTGACGCTGGTAGTCCCATTGGCTCCAGCGCGCTCCCAACAAGGTCCCCCAACGGGTTCCTTCCCAACGCAGGGTTCCAGCCACTCCCCAGCGGTTAAAATCATAGAAACCCACGGCCTCATCCCGGTTCAGCATTTGGAAGAGGCGCACCGTGGAACGGAGTTTGGGTTTGTCCGACCACTGATGTTTCCACGCCAAATCGGCGTTGAGCTGGGTGAACCGCGCCACCGTATCGGGCTCGGGAATGCCCAGGAGATTGGAAGCAGGCCGCGAATCATAAGGGCGGTTTTCGTAGCGGACGGTGGCTTCGAGCGCCGATCCCTCGGCATAATCCCAGGCGATCACGGAGCGCGGCCCTGTCTGCCAGAATCCATCAATCGGGGCATTGAAGTTTTGGCGCTGCCAACTGTAGCCCACCTCCCAACGGAATCCGCGGCCCCGGGACCATCGAACGGAGGGTTGGGCGGTCAAGGAATGGACCTTGGTACGCACCGAACCCTGACCGTCGGCCAACGTCGAGGCATCGAAAACCTGATTGGCGTAGAGGTGCTGACCCACAAGGCCAGGGCTCCATCCAGACGGAGTTTGGTACCGATACTCGCCATAAGTTGAAACCCAGGCATCGCCACTCACCGGCTGGCCCACGAGGCCAGAATCCACCGTCTTGAGGTACCGACGTTCTTCACCACCGACAAACAAGGTCCATCGATGGGCGTCGATGGGCATGCGCATCAAAAAGGCCTCGAACCCATAGCCAGCGAACGGGGTTTCTTGGGCGTTGGTGCCCGAAAGGAGAGCGTTGTCCCGCCACCCGCCCGAGCTGCGCAAGCTCACCGTGGTGGTCCACACCGGAATCTCCCACTCACCCTCGAGATCTCGCGGATGCAGGGGACCCAACACTTGCTGACCACCCAGGAGGTTTCCTCCCACCAGGAAGATCCAGACCCAGAACCCAGCCAAAAGTCTTGCCCAAGGGCAGGCTTTCATTTGGGTGCGGTCGTGAGTCGGGGTCGTCATGCGAAAATGCAACGGATCAGTCTCCATGAGAGTGCCGGACACGAAAAAGGCAGGCGAGCCGCAACCTGCGATTCACCTGCCTTGCCTTAACTTTCAAAGTCGTTTCGCCAGGTGGAAAACCACCGCGGAAATGGGCTTGCGGAAATTAGCCGCGGGGACGGCCGGGGCCCTTGCCGCCGCCTGAACCACCGCCATCGGTGGGCTTGTTCTCGCGGACCGAGACGCCGAGGTCTTTCAGTTGGTCGCGGATTTCGGTGCGCACCTGCTGGGTGTCAGTCAGGAACTTGTCGCGATTGGCCTTGAGCTGCTCACGAACGGTGTTGCGCTGCTCCTGGGTGGCGGTGCTCAGCGTCTTGGCTACTTCCCGCTGTGCATCAATGAAGCCCTTGGACTGCTCACGGTACTTGGAGATCTGGTCCTGCAAGGACTGGGGCAAGGTGGTGAACACCTTCTCGGGCACGCCGATCCGAGGCACTTCGATGCCCGGGCCACGGCCGGTTTCAGGCTTTTCAGGCTTTCCCGGATTTTTCGGCTTTTCCTGATTCTCAGTGGGCTTGCCGGTCGGAGGGGTGGACTGAGCGAAGGAGCTCAGGGTGGTTACCGTGGCCAGCAAGGCGGCCAGCAGGAAGGAATTCTTGGAGTTCATGTTTGTATCGATGTTGTTTGTGAATCGGGACTGTATGGATCGGGGCTTTGTTTTTGTTTCCAGACGGTCTTTTTAGAAGATCTTTAAAGAAGGTCTTTCAAAAAGTTTTTCCGGAGGTCGCGACCCCGCGTATTCGAAGAACCCTCCTGCATGGACCGTGCCAAGGCCTCACCGACTCGAAAGCCGGGGCGCCGGGGCTCGTTTCTCTCGGTTTTGCCGGTGTTACACCATAGGAACCCCATCCGACTGGATGAGTTTGGGGAATATTCCCCAATCCATCGGAGAGCCGAATGGGGACGAACACCCACTTTCCAATCCGTGGTGCACCGCCGCGACCAAACCGGTCCTGCAGAAGATTTCGCGTTTTGCCTCTCCGGAATCTATGCTCGCACCTATGGGAGATTCGCCCGCCGTTCCGATCACGATCCGGAACACTTGGAAAGCCGTTGTCGACCACGCTCGACGCTACCAGGACTTCACCTACGTCTATCCGGT
>JBDKKQ010000306.1:0-5888 GCA_039796015.1 Verrucomicrobiota bacterium | reverse complement strand
AACAGGGTTGACGGTGCAATGCCGAGCTTCCTGGCGAACTGGGAGTAGGTCAGGTCCCCGCGCTGTCGGCGGAGGAAGCGTGCGAACTGCTGATCGAACGACTTGGCCACTTTCGGCACTTTGCGGAGGCTTACGTTCCGTATGTGGAATATATGCTAACGAGCCGAATGGGCGGTGCTTACGTTCGGACAGTTATGAAGTCCCACTCGACCTGTCGGCCGTTTCGCACACGGATGGCCGGGCGAACGTCCTTGGCGGGCGGACCATTGCTCCCGGTTCTTCTCCTGATCGTCAGCGCTCAGGTCGCCATGTCCCAAGGATCAGGCTCTGCAACCGATGCGCTGACGAAGTCCGAGTATGCCAAAATCGCCAAGGCGCGGCTCCAACCGGTATTGCTGCCGGGCGTGATGCCGGGGTCCGCCAATCTCGAGGTCTTGCTCGCGCGATGGCGTGGGCTGATCCTGGATTGTGGAAAATTCTAGTCGAAAAGAACACAAGTTCTGCAAGCATCGCGGACAGATGACATCGTCCAGACGAAATTTTCTGAGGGCTAACGGTGCTTTGGTGGCGCTGCCTTTCCTGCATTCGTTCTCAAGCGCCTTTGGCGCCCCGGCCCGGAACGAGGCAAAACCAGCGCGGCGGCTGGTAATGATGTATGCTCCCAATGGCCTGGTTCGCCGCTGCTTTTTCCCGGGTGAAGAGCAGTCGGAGCTGCCGGGCTTCGTCGGCGGGTTCAACGCGGACAAGATCAAGAACCAGAAGCGCATTCCCAACAAACCCGGCATTTATCCCGTAACTCTGACGGAGACGATGCAGCCGCTGGCACCGCACAGCCGGGACATCTCATTGGTGACGGGTCTGGATCGCACCTATAAGGATGGGCAGGATGTGCACGCTCAGGGGGCATCCTGTTACCTCACGAGCGTTTCGCCGGAGCAGGCTGCGGCGAAGGGCATGGTGCATCCGAATGGGCGCAGTCTGGATCAGGTCATCGGGGATCACGTCGGTCACTCAACGGTGTTCAACACCCTCGAGATCAGTTGCAACGGCTTCAAAGCGGGCAAGGAGGACATCTACTTCGACAACATTTCCTGGTATGGGCCGGATCGCATCGCGCCCTCGATCAAGGACCCGAAGAAGCTTTATGATCGGCTGTTCATGGCTGACAGCTATCGCAGCCACGTGGCGGATGTCACCGACCTGGTGTTGGCAGACGCCAAGGCGCTCACAAAAAAGCTGGGGCGCGACGACCGTGAAACGCTCGGCCAGTTCGTGGAGATGATTCGCAATGTGGAAGTCCGCATCGCCAAGTTGCAGAAGCTCGTCGCCACGGCGGACGTAAAGATTCCAAAGGATGAGATCCTGCCGCGCGGGGAATACATCCGGTTGCAGGCTGATTTGATGCTGCTGGCTCTCCAGATGGGTATCACCAATGTCTGCACGTTCATGCTGGGGCCGGAGCGCTGGGAAGCCCCGATGCTTTACGAAGGCGTCTTCGACAAGCCCGTGAATCACCACACCATGACGCATAACCAGAAGGGCGACGGCTACAAGGGTGTCCAGAAGATCGACGTCTTCCACTTGCAGCAATACGCCTATGTGCTGCAACGGATGAAGGAACTCAGGGAAGCGGACGGCACCTCGCTGCTGGACAACTCACTTGTGACTTACGGCGCTGGCCTTGGCGATGGCGCGACGCATCAGTATTTCGACCTGCCACTTATCGTCGCCGGCACGGGCCAGAAGCAGATCAAGCAGGGGCGCTTCATACAGTGCAAGAGTGGCACGCTCAATTCCAACATGTGGCTGTCACTTGCCAAGTTGATGGGGTTGGAGATGAAGCAGTATGCCGACAGTTCGGGTGTGATCTCAGAGCTGTGGACTTGAACTGACTCCATGTCTGGCCACGAGCTTATTGCGCGCTGCGCCTTGCTGCTCTCACTCATCGGCATTGCCGTTGAGGGGCGGGGTGCAGAAGGAATCGACACCTTTCTCAAGCCGCTCTTTAGCAGCCAATGCGTGAAGTGCCACGGTGGCGAGAAGACCAAAGGCAAGGTCAACCTCAAGGAACTCACGGACACGGCACATCTGCTGTCCAAGCCCCAATTGCTCAACGACCTGATCAAGGTCATCGACTCCCGGGAAATGCCGCCGGATACCGAACCGGCACTGACTGAAGCGGATCGCACCAGACTGCTCGTTTCGCTGAAATCCCTGCTCAGCCAATCCGCAGCGAAGGCGGGAACACCTCAGACTGGTCTCCGCCGGCTGAATCGCTACCAATACAACAACGCCGTGCGGGATCTTTTCCAGCTCCGGCGCGATGTCTTCAGCCTCCCGGAAAAGCTGATGACTCGGAATGGAGACTACCTTCGGTCGGACGCGATGCCGGATAAGGTCAACGTGTCATGCCTGGCTTTGCGGCCGGCACCCGGTTTTTTGGAAGTGAACCCGTTTCCAAAAGACCTGCGAGCGGCTCATGGTTACGACAATCAAGCCAACCAACTGACCCTCTCCCCGCTGCTGCTGGATTCCTTTTTGAAACTCAGTGTCTCGATCCTGCAAAGCCCTGACTTCAATGAAAAGAGCGTGGGCATCTGGGATGGCTTCTTCAGAGCGCCAGCAGCGGACAGCGACCTCCGGACGGAGATTAGTCAGCGGATGACGCTGTTCTTGAGACAGGCCTTCCGCCGCGCAGTGGATGCCGAAATGGTGGGTCGCTACACAGACTACGCCGTCAGCCAGACCAAGCGGGGTCTCTCATTCACGGACACCATGAAGAAGACGGCATCGGCGGTCATGTCCTCGCCGATGTTCTTGTATCAGTTCGCCTCGGAGGACCCGGCGGACAGGAACTATGAACTCGCGTCGCGCCTGTCGTTCTTTCTCTGGGGTAGCAGCCCGGATGCGGAACTCCTGCGCCTAGCCGAGAGCGGCGAACTGTCCCGGACGGAGGTCTTGGAGAAGACGGTTGCGCGAATGCTTGCGGACCCGAAAATAGAACGCTTCCTCGACACCTTTCCCGCGCAGTGGATGCAGCTTGAGAACGTGCTGTCAGCCACGCCCGACCCTGCCAAAGCCCGGTTGTTCAGTGCGGACAAGAACAATCCGGCCAGCACCCACATGGTGCTTGAGCCGTTGCTCCTCTTCGACGCGGTGTTTCTGGAAAACCGCCCGATCAGCGAACTCATCAAGCCGGCCTTTGGCTACCAAAGCGACTTTCTCCGCACTTGGTATTACTCTGACCTGAAACCACCGGAGCCGGATGTCACCAAGATACTGGAGGAGAACCAGGCCAACGAAGCGCTGAGCAAATCACTGACCGCAGCCATTCAGAAAACACGTGCCGAGCGCGACGCGCTGATCGATCCCGTGAAAGCCCGCTTGCTTGCCGCCCGCCAGCCGGCCACGGGCGGGGGAAAGCCGGTGGATTTGAAACCCTTTGCCGCATGGGATTTTGGCGACTCGCTGAAAGACACCGTCGGCTCGCTCCATCTGCGAGCCAAAGGCAAAGTCAGCCAGCAGGACGGACTGACCGTCCTCGAAAAGAATGCCTTCCTGCAAAGCGAGAATCTGCCCATCGACCTCAAGGCGAAGACGCTGGAGGTCTGGTGCAAAGTTCATAACCTTGGTCAGTCCGGTGGCGGACTCATGGGCATTCAGGGACGCGGTGATTTCTTTGATACCATCGTGCTCGGCGAACGGAAGCGTGGGCACTGGATTTCCGGCAGCAATGGCTTTGCCCGCACCGAGGATTTTCCTGATTCCTTCCCCGAGGAATCGCCCATGCAGGACCTGCACCTGGTGATGGTGTATGCCGAGGACGGAACCACGACGCTCTATCGCAACGGCAAACCCTACGGCAGCCCCTACCGCAAGGGCTCCGCGACTTTTCTGAAGAACGAATCTTCAGTGATCTTTGGCGTCCGCCACCTTCCCGGAGGGGGCAATAAACAGTTATCCGTCAGCCTGGCCAAGGCCCGACTCTACAACCGCGCGCTCACGGCGGACGAAGTCGCAGCTTCGAGTCTCGGGAGTGGTTATATCGCCAACGAGGAAGTCGTGCGAGCATTGCCCCCCGAACAAAGAACGCAGGCGGAAACGCTGCGCAAAGCACTCGAACAATCTGAACTTGCTCTCAAGGCTGTCCCCAAGCCAAGAGATCCTGGCGAGACACGGAAAGAAGCGGCACGGAACTACGACCGGGAGATACTCGACAAACTCCGCTTGACCACCTTCTCACGCGTGGCGGCGACGGATCCCCGCTACGGTGGCGTCATCACCACTGCTGCCGTGGCCAGCATGACCGCCGGCCCAGATCGGACTCACCCCATCGCCCGCGGTGCATGGATCATCGAAGTCATTCTCAACGACCCGCCACCCCCGCCGCCGAACAATGTGCCGCCATTGAAAGAAGACGATTCAGCGAAGGACTTGACCATTCGCGAACAATTCGCCGAACACCGGAAGAATCCCGACTGCGCCGGCTGTCACTCGCGCCTGGACCCGCTGGGCTTTGCCATGGAGAACTTCGACCTCACCGGCCGCTGGCGGGACAAGTATGAGAACGGCCGGAAGGTGGACCCGAGCGGGACATTCCTGAAGAAATACCCTTTCGGCGGGATTGTGGACTTCAAGGAATCGCTGGTGAAAGAAAACCGTCGCTTCGCCACCGCCTTTACGGGGCACTTGTTGCGCTTCGCCCTGGCGAGGAAACTCAGCCCGGCGGACTCACTCGCGATCGACAGCATCGTCAGCAAGACCGAGGGCGAGAATTTCCGGATGCGGTCCTTAATTCGCGAGATTGTGTTGAACGATGCATTCCGCAAGACGCGTTGAGAGCAATTCAAAGCCCCATAGCGCGATGGAGGCGGTTTGGCATGGCTATCGGATTTGCCGACACAGGTAGAGCCGCCAGAGTGTGAACTGTCTTTTGCTGAAAAGTTTCTCCGCCCCAACCCATCGCTTCGTCACCCACTACCCACCGTGCCCCCCCGCCCTGATTGATTGAGTCGTTTAGTGGTATAACGATTTGATAACCACACCGTTTAGCGTTTCAACGCTGCGCGGTTCCCCCCAACCCCCGAAGACGCTGCCCCGTCCCTCTCCCTGACCGGAGGGGTGACGGGTGCGGCGTCTTCATCATCCCCAGAAAGGCACCCCCATTATGGCTCTCGTCATCGAAGCCAACTACAGCAAGAAAGTCGGCCTCCCCGGCTACAGCTCGCATCAGTTCAGCCTCACGTTGAAAGCCGAGCTCACCGACATAAACCAGGCCCCCGCCGAGTCCGCTCGCCTGTATCGTCTGCTCCAAGACGGCGTTGATACGAGCATTCAGCAAGTCGGCTGGTTGCCCGAGGCCAAACCGACCAACGGCAACGGCAACGGCAACGGCAATGGTAACGGTCACACCAGCGCCCCCAGCCACCCGCGCAACGGCAACGGCAACAGTCAGCCCACCAATGGTCATGGCGATCAATGGAACTGCACACCCAAGCAGCAGGACCTCATCATCAAGATCGTGGACGACAACCGGCTCGATAAAGCCGAGGTCGAGAAATTAGCGATGGATCGCTTCGGCAAGGGCGTCAGGCAGCTCAACAAGCTCGAAGCCTCCGGGTTCATCGAAGAGTTGTTTGAACGCAATCCCCGCCAGCGCACGAACGGCAACGGCAACGGTCACCAACAGCAACGCTCGAACTACGCCATTCGATGATTGCCGCAGTTGAACCCATCGCGGCTGCCAAGCCCAAGTCCGTTGCTGAGCTGCGTCAGACGGTCAGCGCGTCCCGGCTCAATACCTGGTTGTCCTGCCGGCTGAAGTTCTACTTCAGCTACGTGCTGGGCATCAGAAAGCCCAAGACGGCTGCGTTGTATGTCGGCACCTC
>JBDKKQ010000305.1:0-5506 GCA_039796015.1 Verrucomicrobiota bacterium | reverse complement strand
CTCATGCTTCTCCGTGGATGGATCGCGGGCTTTGTCGTCGCGTTGAGCTGTCTCCTTACTGCTACCGCGCAAGACGCCCGGTTCATCCGACTGCGCAATTCAACCGTCACCACCCCGCCTGCACCCAATTCCAAAGCTCGGAACGCGGCCGTGGCGGCTGGCAAACCTCTCGTCTCTGGCCTGTTCCTCATACAGTTAGAGGGCCCCCTCTCAGCCGAACACCGTGAAACCCTGCAGTCCAAACGGCTGCGCCTGCTGAGCCCGGTTCCGGACGACTCCTTTGTTTGCCACCTCGAAGCGGCCTCGACGGCGGAGATCCGGGCCATTCCGTTCGTGCGGTGGCTGGGCGAATACCAACCCGAGTGGCGAATGGACCAACGCCTGACCGCCGCGATGGCCGCCGAGCCCCAAGTCCCCAGAAATATCCGCCTGCTGCTCAGACCCCAGACCCCGCCCGCAGCATTGATTTCAGCGCTCCGCCAGTTCAGCGGACCGGTCCACCGCACCGAGACGGCCTTTGGCATCTTTCTGGGCGGCAAGACGAGTCCCGGTCGCATCCTGGATCTGGCGCGATCGGAGTCGGTGCTGTGGATTGAGCCCGCGGGCCGAATGAAGCTCGTGGACGAGATCGCCACCGAAAGCCTGATGGGCGATGACGGCACTCCCGGAAAACCCGCCCTAGTTCATAATTTGGGCTTTGATGGACGCGGGGTCACCGTGTCTGTCGCCGACTCTGGCCTCGACACGGGTGAAGCCGAGACCATGCACCTGGACCTCAATGGACGGGTGGATGCCTTCTTTGCCTACGGTGGCCTAGAGGACGCCTCTGACGAACACAGCCACGGCACGCACTGCGCCGGAATCGTGGCCGGCAGCGGTGCCATTGGCACCCAAGATAGCAACGGTTACCTCTGGGGCTTGGGCGCGGCCCCCGGGGCGCACCTGGTAGCTCAGCGCATTTTCGACGGGGCCGGTGACTATTTTGCGCCCCCCAGTTATGAAACCTTAACCCGAGATGCCGTCCGCAGCGGAGCTTATGTCGGATCCAACTCCTGGGGTGACGACACACAAGGGCGCTACGACCTCAGCGCCGCAGAATTTGATGCGCTGGTGCGGGATGCCGATGCACGGACTCCCGGAGAACAGCCCTACATTCTCGAATTCAGCGCCGGCAATTCAGGACCCGGCGAGCAAACCATTGGTTCACCGGCCGTGGCCAAAAACGTGATCGCCACCGGCGCCTGCCAGAACGATCGCTTCGATCTGGCGCTCTATGCCGAAGGGTCTGAGACCATGGCCGACTTCTCCAGCCGCGGTCCGGCTGAAGATGGCCGCATCAAACCCGACATCACCGCACCGGGCACCTGGATCGCCTCGCTCAAAAGCCAATTCGCAAGCGACGCCAATGCCTGGCTCGGGATCGACGAGAACTACCTTTTTCAAGGGGGCACCTCCCAGGCGGGTCCGCATGTCAGCGGGGCCTGCGCGGTATTTATACAATGGTACCGAGAGACCCAAGGTGGACTCACCCCATCGCCCGCTCTGGTGAAGGCCTCACTCATTAATTCGGCCGTCGACATGACTTCGGGCGAAGTGCCCGTCGACACCGACGATGAAGAGGCCGGCACCATGCTGGTGGTCGGCGGCACGCCCCCGGTTCCCAATAATGACGAGGGATGGGGGCGATGCGATGTGGCCGCGCTCATCACCGGGGAGCGCCGCTTCAATTTCACCGATCAAGGAATCGAGCTGAAAACGGGAGCCTTCTGGGAAAAACGACTCATCGTAGGGGCCGACGATGCGCTGAAAGTCACCCTCGCCTACACCGATGTGCCTGGACTACCCGCGGCCATCCCGGCCTTGGTCAACGACCTGGACCTCGAAGTAGTCTCGCCCGATGGACACATCTTCCGCGGCAACGCCTTCCTCGATGGCGAATCCATGGCCGACACCGCTGAAGGCGACCGAATCAACAACGTAGAAGGCGTTTGGATTAGCAACCCGGCCGCCGGCGAATGGATCCTCCGAGTACGAGCCCAACGAGTGCTCCAAGATGTCCACGGCCGGACCAATGCCACGCCGGAGCAAGACTTCGCCCTGGTGGCCTCCGGCCAAATCCCTTTCCCCGGCGAGGGAGTGGTTTCGTGGGACAAGGAGACCTATCCGGCCCCGTCCGCCGCCCAAATTCGACTGGTAGACACCGATTTGCGCAATCAGGCCAGCGCCACGGTCACCGTCGCCTCCGATTCGCAGCCAGTCCCGCTGACCCTCACCCTCCTGCCCAGTGGCACGGGCGGCAGTTTCACTGGGACCGTGTCGCTGGTCACCTCACCGAAGGCGGGCAGCCTGACGGTGGCCAACGGAAACACGCTCACCATTTCGTACACCGACGCCTCGCCGGCGGGCCTCCGTACTCGGACCGCCACCATCGACCTAGACCCGCCCGTGCTCGATTCAGTCCGGGACCTCCAGCGTTTCGGGCGGACCAGCTTGCGTTTCAATGCCAGCGAACCGGTGAGATCGGTGGCGGTCATTAACCCGATCAACGGTCCCGCCTTCACTGTCACGAATACCTACTTCCGCACCTCACCCGAGCTGTTCCTGCCAGAATTGGTGCCAGACCAAATTTACCGCTACTTTATCGTGGCGACAGACGGAGCTGGCAATGTCCAGACCAACGACAACGCAGGGCGGTACTACTTCTTTACCGCGACCCGGCCGGCTAAAGCTCTTTTGCTGTATTCGCCCGAGACGACCTTTGAGCAACTGAACCTGCCCTTTCCCGAGATCGAGCACTGGACTCAACCCCTCGACGCCCTCGGCATCGATTACGAAGTCTGGAACTTTGCCGAGACCAACACCGTACCATCGGCCGCCCTGCTCTCCGCATACCGCGTGGTCCTGTGGCGACCCGAAGATTTGGCGACCCTGCCCGCAGGCTTGGCCTCCGGACTGTCGACTTATGTCGCAAGTGGGGGAGCGCTCTTCGCGGCGTCCTCAGAGGTTTTGAGCCGATTGTCTCCGGCGGAGCAGTCGTTCCGCACCAATGTGCTGCACGTGGCCGACTTCACCGAAGATGTGGGTGCCACCCTCGTTAACGGCATCAATGGGGATCCGATCAGCGCCGGCCTCGCCATTGATCTAGATTATCAGGAGTTCCCTGACCTGGGGTCGCTGCTCGACTTTTCAACCTTTCCAGACGCCCTGCGACCCACGGGCGACGCGACCTCCATCCTTACCCAAGACGAGGGGCGGATCATCGGCCTGCGCTATCCGCGCACTGGCAATGACAGTCCAGGGCGGGTGGTCTTTCTGTCGATCCCATGGGAGTCCCTCCCGACGGCAGCCGAAGCCCCAAACAACAAGGCCACCGTGCTTGGCCGGGCCCTCGACTTTCTGGTGCCGGGATTGCGCGGCGGCTCAAGTGTGACCTTCCACCAACCGGCCTACACGCTGCCCTCGGCCGCCATGATCGAGGTGAATGACGCAGCCCGTTCGGGGCAGAAACGGGTCACCTTGCAAATCACCAGCACCTCCGATCCGAAGGGGTTTGAGTTACCCTTGATCGAAACCCCCTTGAAGGGCGTGTTTCGAGGCCGGGTCACCCTGAGCGCCACGGCGACAGACACGAACTCCACACGACTGCGCTGCGCCCATGGGGACTTCCTCACGGCCTCTTACAACAACGCATCCGAAGTCGCCTTAGCAACCCAAGCAATCATCGACACGGTGCCCCCAGTGATCACCGCGGTAGACTCTGATCCGGCCTACAATGAAGCGACCATTTCTTGGACTACCGACAAACCCTCCGACAGCCTCGTGCGCTTCGGCGAGAGCGGTGGCGACGATTCACTGCTCACCCGCACTGCTTACTCGGCGGACCTGACCACCGAGCACGAAATCCAAATCTCGGGCCTCCAACCCGATCGCGACTACTACTTCCTGCCAGTGAGTCAGGATGAAGCCGGCAATGCGGTGACGGCGCGTCTAGCGGGGCGCTCGTTCCGCCTGCGCACCCTGCGACCTCTGGATGCCCCCTGGCGGGACTCCCTGGAGAAGGGGCGGTCGGGATGGGCCACCTTCGACGACACGGCCTTCGACGACGAAACCGGAGAGAGCTTGCTCAATACCACGTGGCAGTTTGGCAAACCGTCGAACCGATACGGAATCGCACCCCATAGCGGCACCAACTGCTGGGCCACCAACCTCGAAGGACAAGCGGTCGATACGGCTATTGCCGACCTGCTGAGTCCGGCCATCGACCTTCGGGACGGTAACACGGCCCGCCTGAAGTTCCGCACCTGGTACGACACCACCGAACGCAGCGACCTCTTGGACTTCGAACTCTGCCAGGTGGCCATCAGCACCAACAATGGCGCGCAATGGAGCGACCTCGTGGGCTTCGGTTTCGGGGATGTGTCGGCCGATTGGGAAGAGGTGGACGTCGACATCAGCCGATTCGCTGGGCACGTCGTCCGGATCCGCTTCAACTACCAGTTGCTCAGTTTTGAAACGACCGACCGTCCGGGCTGGTTCGTAGACGATCTGGAAATTTCTCTGACCCAGAATCAGTCGTCCTCGTTTTCCATCACCAACAATTTGGCGCAGGCCACCTTCAGTGTCCGGGGGCCCACCAACTTCACGGCGCTCGTCGGATCCGGCCGTTGGTTTAACGTGTCCAATGCGGTTCCTGGCGAGTACGTGGTGCGATGGTCGCCCGTGGAGCATTACCTCACACCCGCCGCAGTCACCAACCGTGTGAGCACCAACACGCTGGTGCTCAACGGCCGGTACGAGTTTCCCGATGCCAATAAAAACGGGATCTCCGACCTGTGGGAAAGCGCCTACTTTAACCGCATTCTGGGAGACGATGCCGCACCCGAAATCGATTCGGACGGCGATGGGTTCTCCAATCACTCCGAGTTTCAGGCGGGAACCGATCCTAAGGACCCGGCTTCCAGTCTCCGACTCAACCTCCCCTCCGGGGGAGTGAATGCGCCGATCCGGATCTCCTGGCCCAGCCAGGCGCGCCGAGAATACTTGCTGGAGATTAGTGACGATCTCCGGCGCTGGACCATCGCCAGCGACCCACGCATCGGGACCGGCGGCCTACTGACCAACACCATCCCCGCCCTGCTGGGACAAGGTCGCTATTACTTCCGAGTACGCGTCCAGCCTTGAGGGGCGTCGATTCCGTCGAAGCCTGTTGCAAAGGGGGCCGATCGCCTTCCCGAGTCGCCGGCAGAAATAAAAGTGGCCCGATCCCACAGCGCAGGATCGGGCCAATCGACAACTCCTGTGGAGTAATGTCAGTGCTTCTTAGGCTGAGCAGCTTCCCAGGTGGCGTGGTCCACCTTGCGGGCGGCGTGGGTGAAAACAAACACCCCCTTCTTGTTGCCCACCACGATGTCCGGCAGACCATCACGGTTGTAGTCCACCGCCTTCACCTCGGTGCCAACGCCGGAAGCGTCATCGATGATGTGGGGCACGAAGTCCACCGACCGGT
>JBDKKQ010000304.1:0-3112 GCA_039796015.1 Verrucomicrobiota bacterium | reverse complement strand
GGTGATTCAACGCTATTCACGGCCCGAGATGCGGGCGATCTGGACCGAGGAGAACAAGCTCAGCCTGTGGCTCGACATCGAGGAATTCGCCAGTGAAGCGCTGGTGACTCAAGGCGTGGTGCCGAAGAAAGACTTTCTGAAGATCCAGAAAGGTTGCCAGGCCTGGAAGGGCGACACCGCTGGATTAGTTGCCCGGCAGCGCGAGTTGGAAAAGGTGCTCAACCACGATGTTATCGCCTTCACCACCGCCGTGACCGAGCGCATCAACGACCCGGCCAGCCGATGGCTGCACTTCGGTCTGACCAGCTCCGACGTCGTCGACACCGCCTTCGCTGTCCAGATGGTGCAAAGCGCCGACCTGCTCATCCGCGATGTGGAAACCCTGTTGCCGGTCATTGCTCGACGGGCCCGGGAGTATCAGCGGACCCCTTGCATCGGCCGCAGTCACGGCATCCATGGCGAACCCACCACCTTTGGTCTGAAGCTAGCACTCATGCACGAGGAGTTCTCACGGGCCCTCACGCGCTTCAAGCATCTCCGCACCATTGTTTCCCTAGGCAAGCTCAGCGGCGCCGTCGGTACCCATGCCCACCTGCCGCCGTCGGTGGAGGCCCATGTCTGCAAGCGCCTGGGACTCAGGCCAGCGCCTATTGCTACCCAAGTGATCCAGCGGGACATCCACGCCGAATTTATGAACGGGCTGGCACTGGTGGCCGCCAGCTTCGAGCACTGGGCCGTAGAGTTTCGCCACCTGCAACGCACAGAAGTCCTCGAGGCCGAAGAGCCGTTCACCCGAGGTCAAAAGGGCAGCAGCGCCATGCCACACAAGCGCAACCCGATCACCTGGGAGCGTCTGACCGGACTGGCCCGAGTGATCCGCGGAAACGCCGTGGCCGCCCTCGAGAACGTAGCCCTGTGGCATGAGCGAGACATCAGCCACAGTTCGGTGGAACGGATCATCTTCCCCGATTCCTGCACCTTGCTCGACTACATGTTCGGACTGCTCACCCGTCTGATGGACGGGCTCTTGGTCTATCCTGAGAACATGCGCAAGAATCTAGGATTGAGCCTAGGCATGTGGAACAGCCAGACCGTCCTGCTAGCCCTCATCCGCAAAGGCCTGACCCGGGAAGACGCCTACTCCCTAGTTCAACGCAACGCGATGAAGACCTGGGAGGTCAAACATGCCGGCCGCGACGACGCAGATTTTCTGGAGATCCTCAAGGCGGACCCGGAGGTGGCCCGTCATTTCAAATCCGGTGAACTCGAGGCGCTGTGTTCGCTCGATTTCCATCTCAAAGAGGTGGACAACCGCTTCCAAGTGCTCGGATTGGGACCCGTGTCTCAAGCCAAGACCCCGGCGAAGAAACCCGCCTCCAAAAAGGTCTCGAAAAAGACCCGCTGAGTTCGACCTCGGGCTGCGTCGCGGGCAGGAGGGTTTCATCGGAACGTCAACAGGCGTCAACGGGGGTGTTGCTGTGGGCTCGGGATTGGCATAGCATCTAGGTTGTTGTAGATTGCTGCTATCCACCGGTCGGTGGTGCTTCCGAAGTCGTTCGGTCCAGCGTCTTCATCCTGTCATGCGTCACTCCCGCGTCAGCGCCGGCCTCCTAATGTACCGCTTCAACAGCGGTGCTTTGGAAGTGTTCATCGCGCACCCGGGCGGTCCGTGGTTCCCTCACCGGGATCACGGGATCTGGACCATTCCCAAGGGCGAAATCGAACCGGGTGAGAGCGGTCTGGATGCTGCCCGTCGTGAGTTCACCGAAGAAGTCGGTATCACCAGCACGCCGCCCTTCATCGATCTGGGTTCCATCCGCCAACGGGGTGGTAAGACCGTGTTTGCCTGGGCCTTTGAAGGTCAGTGGGATTCCACCCAAGGCATCCAAAGCAATCATGTCGATGTCGAATGGCCCGTGGGCTCAGGTCATTGGTCCTCATGGCCCGAAATCGACCGAGCTGGATTTTACACCCCAGCCGCCGCCAAGGAGCGGATGAAACTCGCTCAACACCCGTTCATCGACCGTTTGGCAGATGCGTTGGCGCTCGCCCGGTACGCCCGCTTGTCCGCGGCCTAACCCAGGCCATTGCAGGCCAATGCGGGCCATTGCAGGATAGAATTGCTCCACGAGCCATTCAAACCGGCTCTTCCCTCCGTCCGCAGTAGCCCTTCGCCGGAGACGTCGGCCCGATCAACGCTCCGCTGTGGAATGGCACAAAAAAGAACTCCCCCGCGAGTGGCGGAACACTCGGGGGGATTCTACAAATCGATCGTCGTCCTACAAACAGGTCCCACGCTCGGTGCAGGCAAGACGAAGAGGGACGAGACCTCGTCTCAGCGATCGTCGAGAGCGACGACGCCGGGCAGCGGAATGCCCTCGAGAAACTCCAAGCTCGCACCGCCGCCAGTGCTGGCGAAGGTCACCTGATCTCCGAGTCCGGCCTTGTTGACGGCCTTGACGCTGTCGCCCCCGCCGATGATCGACTTGGCCCCGTGCTTCTGAGTCGCCTCCACGGCAGCCTTGGCCACCGCATGGGTACCGGCCGCGAAGCGAGGATCTTCAAACATTCCCATCGGTCCATTCCAGAGGATGGTCTTGGCCGAAGCGATGACCTCCGAATAGCGGCGGACGGTATCCGGCCCGATATCGAAGCCTTCACAGTCGTCGGGAATGTCACCGGTATTGACTCGGGGATTCACGAATTCAAACACGGGACGGCCCTTTTTGTTGACCTTGCCGGTGTCCTTCAGGTCCGCGATGACGGTGTCGGTCGGCAGCAGAAACGAAACGCCCCGATCGGCCGCCTTGGCCTCGGCCGCCAGGGCCGTGCCGGTGTGGTCCTTCTCGACCAGAGATTTTCCGGTCTTGCCACCGTGAGCCAACTTGAATGTGTAGGCCATGGCGCCTCCGATGAGGATCGTGTCGGCTTTGTCCAATAGGCAGTCGATCACCTTGATCTTGTCGCTCACTTTGGCGCCTCCAAGGATCACCACGAACGGACGGGCCGGATTCTCCAACTCATCACCCAGAAACTTCAGCTCCCGCTCCATCAAAAGACCGGCCGCAGCCTGGCCACCCCAGGCTCGAACGATGCGAGCCACACCGCTGGT
>JBDKKQ010000303.1:0-2825 GCA_039796015.1 Verrucomicrobiota bacterium | reverse complement strand
GAAAGTCCAAAGGTGCCCACGATTTGTCCGTCCGGAGACCGCAAGGGCATCTTGCTGGTCAGTGCCCAACGGACTTGGCCATTCGGGAGGTTTTCCTTTTCCAGACGACCTAGGATCGGTTGGCCGGTCTGGATAATTGCTAGTTCGTCGGACCGAGCGGCATCGGCGTACTGGCGGTCGAAGAAGTCATGGTCTGTCTTCCCGATGAGTTGGTTCGGGTCTGAGATTCCAACCCGATGGGCCAACGCACGGCTGGCGCGGGTAATTCGGGAATCAAGGTCTTTGAAATAGATGGCATCTGGCGCGTGCTCGAGCAGCGCATGAAGCAGATCACGTTCTTGGGCCAACTGCTCCTCGATCCGCTTCTCTTGGGTGACTTCCCAGAAACTCCCCTGGAGACCCACGGGTTGGCCGCTCGCATCGAGCAGCAGGGTCTTGATGACATGGAACCAATGGCGTTGACCATCGGGAGTGACGTTGACCTCGGTTTTTTCTAGAGCATTGCCGGTGCTGATGACCAGGCGGTCATCCTCGACGTAGCGGCGAGACAACTCTTCCGGAAACAGATCGAAGTCGGTGACTCCGATGAGTTGGCTTTTGTGGCGTTTGACCGTTCGACAGAAGGCCCCGTTCACGAAGGTGAAGCGGCCATTGAGATCTTTACGGAAGATGTTCTGGGGCAGGGATTCTACTAAGGATTGGAAGTAGGCCTCGTTGTCACGCAGGCGCGTCTCTGTTTGGCGGTGCTGCTCGGTGGTGGTCGCGAGATCGGTGGCCTGTCGCCGAAGCTCCAAATGGACCATGACTTGCCGAGCAACCGTCTGAAGGCCTGCCCGCTGACCCGAATTCAATCGTCGCGGAGACCGATCCAGCACAGCGATCACGCCGGCCACGGCCCCGGAAGGGAGGCGTATCGGAAGACACGAAAGCCAGCGCCATCCGTCCGGCAGCTGGGTCTGGGCATCGCGCAGTTCGATCCAGTCGTGGATGCTAACAGCGACTCGGGAGATCACCGGCAGAACCGTTTCAATGAACTCTGGAGAGCATCCGGTCTGTCCTGCTGGGATCCAGCTAAGGCGCTCTTCCAGCACCACTATGGCCGCCGGAGCAACGCTCACTTGAGCCGCCAAGTTGGCGAGCTCATCCAGCGTGCCACCGGGTCTGGGGGCGGCGTTCATCATGGGCCAGATTCTAACCTCCGCTCCACGGGTTGGTCACCCGGAAAGGTTTGTTCAGAACCGCCCACTCAGTGGCACTGAGACCGGGCTGGAGCAAGCCTTTGGAAGCGAACAACCCATTGCCTCAGACACAGCGCAAAAGCCACATCCTCTTCGGAGCTTGTTGGCGAGCGCAGGCGCGGTCCTGCCGAAAACTTAGGACCGCGCTCAGATCACCCGTATTTCAATAGGGCAGGGGGAAACGGGCCGTCAGCGCCTTCACGCGATCTTGCACCTTCGCCGCCGTGGCCGGATTGGTGATATCTAGCAGCACCTCACTAATCATGTCGGCGATGGCCAGCATTTCTGGTTCGCACATGCCACGGGTGGTGACCGCTGGGGTTCCCAATCGCACTCCGCTGCCCTCGAAGGGAGATCGGGTCTCGAAGGGGATAGTGTTTTTGTTGGTCGTGATCCCGGCGGTGTCGAGGACTAGCTGGCACTGCTTGCCCGTCAATCCGCGGGCCCCGACATCGACGAGCATGAGGTGATTTTCGGTTCCACCACTGACGATGCGGAAGCCATTGCGCTTCATGCCCTCGCACAGAGCTGCTGCATTGCGGACAATTTGCTGCTGGTAGCCCTGGAAGCTGGGTTGCAGTGCCTCATGGAAGCACACGGCCTTGGCAGCGATCACGTGCATTAAGGGGCCGCCCTGGATGCCGGGGAATACTTGCGAGTCGATGGCCTTGGCGTACTGAGCCTTGCACAAGATGAGTCCGCCGCGCGGGCCCCGCAGGGTCTTGTGAGTGGTCGTGGTGACGAAGTCGGCATGGGGCACTGGGCTCGGATGAACCCCGGCGGCCACGAGGCCAGCGATGTGGGCGATGTCCGCTAACAGCATCGCACCGACCTCGCGGGCAATTTCGCCCATGCGTTGGAAATCAATGCGGCGCGAATAGGCCGAAGCTCCGACGGTGATCATCTTGGGCCGATGCTCGCGCGCCATGGTGGCGAGCTGGTCGTAGTCGATGAGTTCGCTGTCCTTGCCGACTCCGTAGTGAACGATTTCGAAGAACTTGCCGGAGAAATTGGCCTTGTTGCCGTGGGTCAAGTGACCGCCATGGCTGAGGTCCATGGTCAGCAGTTTGTCGCCGGGCTTCAGCATGCTGAAATACACGGCCATGTTGGCTCCAGAGCCGGAGTGAGGCTGTACGTTGGCATGCTCGGCTCCGAAGAGTTGCTTGGCGCGGTTGATGGCCAAGACTTCTGCTTCGTCGACGTACTCGCAGCCCCCGTACCACCGTTTGCCCGGGTAGCCTTCGGCATACTTGTTGGTAAGAACGCTGCCCTGGACCTCCATAACGGCCGGGCTGGTGAAGTTTTCGCTGGCGATGAGCTCGATGTTCTCGAGCTGGCGCAAACGTTCATGGCGTAGGATGTCGGCGATCTGCGGATCAACGGAGGCGAGTGATGTGGACATGTCTGGTTCGATCTTGTTCACGCGGCGCTCGTGGCGGCCGCCTTCGAAAGGGGTTTGGATGAAGTTTTCAACGATTTGAATGGCCTGCTCCGGAGAGACGAATCGTGCCCCAAGGCAGAGGATATTCGCATCGTTATGCTGACGGGCAAGAGCCGCTCCCTCGATGTTGTGCACCAATGCGGCGC
>JBDKKQ010000302.1:0-13483 GCA_039796015.1 Verrucomicrobiota bacterium | reverse complement strand
CTGTCCCTTGGAAGGAGCCTGTCCCTTGGAAGGAGCCTGTCCCTTGGAAGGAGCCTGTCCCTTGGAAGGAGCCTGTCCCTTGGGGGCGACAGATTTTTCGATAGGAAACGAGCCTGAGTTTGGCATTTCTCGCGTCGGCGATGCGGGTTTAACTCGAGGCCATGTTGTTGACGCCGTCGGAACTGGACAGCCTGACGCGCCTGATCCACCGCTCGCCGCACACGCTCCTGGGTCTCCATCCTTTGGGTGACCGGAGCGGCATGGTGGGGCGTGCGATGATCCCCGGGGCTGTGGCGGTGCAGTTGGTGGCGGTCCATGACCGATCCCAACCCGTGCTCGATCTGGTGCGTCTTGGTTCCACCGATGTCTTTGAGGGAATCCAACGTTCCGCTTCGCAGGTGTATGCCTACGATTTGCGGATCCAGTGGGCCGATGGATCGGTGACCCAGGGTCGTGATCCCTACTCGTTCTGGCCTACGGTCTCCGAAAACGATTTGCACCTCTTTGGCGAAGGCAACCACCTGCGGTTGTACGAGGCGATGGGGGCTCGGTGCCTGACTTTGGACGGCGTGAGTGGCGTCGCCTTTGCCGTCTGGGGCCCGAGTGCTCGGCGGATGTCGGTGGTGGGAGATTTCAATGGATGGGATGGCCGCCGTCATCCCATGCGACAACTGGGATCTAGCGGCGTCTGGGAGATTTTTATTCCAGGGGTGCGTGAAGGAGCGTTGTACCAGTTCGAAATGCTCGACGCCCAGGGTCACATTAAGGTCAACACCGACCCGATGGGGGCGGCCTTCGAATTGCCTCCGCAGAGGGCGGCTGTGGTGTGGGACACCCGCAAGTTTGCCTGGACCGATGATGCGTGGATGGAGCGCCGTCGTCAGACCAATGCGTTGCAGTCTCCGATGAGCATCTACGAATTGCATGTTGGCTCCTGGAAAAAGAAATCCGTCAGCGAATCCCTCAGTTATCGGGAGTTGGCCGAGTCCTTGATCGAATACTTGCGGAGTACGGGGTTCACCCATGTCGAGTTAATGCCGGTGGCAGAACACGCCTTTTATCCCAGTTGGGGCTATCAAGTGACTGGCTTCTATGCGCCGACGCGCCGCTATGGCACTCCGGACGATCTTCAATACCTCATCAACGCCCTGCATGAGGCCGGCTACGGAGTTCTTATCGACTGGGTTCCGGCCCACTTTCCCAAGGACGATTGGGCGCTGGCCCGCTTCGATGGAACGGCTCTTTATGAGCACGAAGATCCGCGCCAGGGCGAGCACCAAGACTGGGGCACGTTGATCTTTAACTTCGGTCGGAATGAGGTGTCCAACTTCCTCATCGCCAACGCTCTAAGTTGGTGCGACCGCTACCATGTGGACGGCCTGCGCGTAGACGCTGTGGCCTCCATGCTCTACCTCGACTATTCCCGCAAGGAAGGCCAGTGGATCCCCAACCAGTACGGCGGTCGCGAGAATTTGGAAGCCGTCGAATTCCTCCGGCGATTCAACCATCATGTCGGAGTCGAGTTCCCGGGCGTGGTTACCGTGGCAGAAGAGAGTACCTCGTGGCCGATGGTGTCGCGGCCTCCGTGGATTGGTGGTCTGGGTTTCACCCTGAAGTGGAACATGGGGTGGATGCACGATACGCTCGGTTATTTCGGTCGGGATCCCATCCATCGACGCTACCATCAGAACGATCTGACCTTCGCGATGCTCTACCAAGGGCATGAGAATTTCGTGCTACCGCTCTCGCATGATGAAGTGGTCCACGGAAAGGGTTCGCTCCGTCGCCGCATGCCGGGCGATGATTGGCAGGCCTTCGCCAACTTGCGTACATTGCTGGGTTATCAATGGTTCTTCCCGGGCAAGAAGTTGATCTTCATGGGTGGCGAGTTGGGGCAGGTCACCGAATGGGATGTGAATGGTGAGGTGGATTGGGGGCTTCTGCAGCAGGGGCCTTTCCATGCCGGTATCCAGCGTTGGGTCAGTGATTTGAATCACGCATATCGGTCCGAACCGGCCCTCTGGCGCGGGGATTACGAGGCGGACGGGTTTCAGTGGATCGACAACGGGGATCACGCCAACAGTGTGTTGAGTTTCATCCGGTCCGACCGGGAAAGCGGTGGGTGTGTGCTGGTAGTTCTGAATTTGACCCCGACCTTGCATCGCAACTACCGAGTGGGGTTGCCGCGGCCGGGTCGATGGGTCGAATTGCTCAACTCCGACGCCATGCTTTACGGAGGTGGCAATCAGGGTAACGCAGGCGTTGTTGTTGCAGCCCCCGTTTCTTGCCATGGGCAGCCTCAATCGGCCGAATTCGTCCTTCCGCCCTTGAGCGTGTGCGCGTTCCGGGCCGTGGGTCAGTGACGGTAGGGTTTCCTTCGGAGACAGCGGTGAGGCTCCATCTTCGTATCGTGGAGAATTTATGCCCCACGCGTTGGAGCTTGTCCTGGGTTTGTGCGGTTGATCGATGGCACAAACCTAGGGATGCTCTGGTCGGCCTATTGCCCCATGGCACTTGTTTCGCAAAGCACCCTTGAGCAGATCCGCGCTGCCAACGACATCGTCGATATCATCGGCGCGCATGTTCCGCTGAAGCGCAATGGCGCTAACTTCGTGTGCCTGTGCCCGTTCCACAAAGAGAAGTCTCCAAGCTTCAATGTGAATCCCTCGCGGCAAATCTTCCGTTGCTTCGGCTGCGGGAAGGGCGGGGATGTGTTTGCCTTCGTTAAAGAGTACGAAAACCTCGATTTCATGGACGCTGTCCGGCGCTTGGCCGAGCGTGCGCGAATTCCGCTGGAGATGGACAATGATCCTGCCATCCGGGACCAGCGATCCATCAAGGATCAGTTGCTCAAGCTCCACGAGGCCATCACCCAGCGATGGCAGCAGTGTTTGGCCGGTGAGGCGGCGGGGCAGGTGGCCCGAGACTATCTGGAGCGCCGCGGAGTCCACCCGGACGCCGTCCTTGAATTCCGCGTCGGCGCTGCGCCCGAGGCTTGGGATGACACGGTCAACTGGGCCAAGGCCAAGGGGTTTTCGCCCGAGTTGTGCGAAACGGCCGGACTTATCTTACGACGGGATTCCGGTGGTTGGTACGATCGCTTCCGCGGGCGCTTAATATTTCCCATTTGCGACGAACAGGGGCGGGTCATCGCCTTCAGTGGCCGCGTGCTTCAGGGTGACGAAAAACAGGCCAAGTACGTCAACTCGCCCGAGACACCGATTTTCAGCAAGGGGCGTGTACTCTTCGCCCTCGACAAGGCAAAGCGTTCTATTCTTGACGCGGGAAAGGCCATCCTCGCCGAGGGACAGTTAGACACGATCGCCTGCCATTCGGCGGGTATTCGCAATGTCGTGGCCCCGCAAGGCACCGCATTCACGGCCGACCAGGCGCGAGTGCTCAAGCGCTATGTCGACGAGGTCGTGCTGTGCTTCGATGGCGACAAGGCCGGCCGCGACGCCGTGATCCGGGCCTTGGATCCGCTCCTAGCGGCCGGGTTGGCCATTCGCGTGGCCAGCATTCCGCCTCCGGATGATCCGGATTCCTGGATCCGGGCTCACGGGGCAGAATCCTTTCAAGCCCTCCTTAACCGTGCCCAGGGCATCTTCGACTTTTATTTGCAGGGTTTGTGTTCCGGAAACGACATCGCCTCTGATCGTGGTCGCTTGGTCGTGCTGCGGTCGATGGGCGAGGCCGTGCACAAGACGGCCAACGCCGTGCTAATCGACACGTATGCCCAACGGACCGCGCAACGTCTGGGGGTGGATGTGCAGGCGGTGCGGGCTGAGTTCCGCAAGCAGGCCGCCGGAGCCAAGCCGCGGTATGAGCGTTCGGAGGAAGAGCCACCTCTTGAAGAGTTGGCCTCGCAGGCGATGCCCGAACGCCCCGGGGTCAACGAACTTTGGTTGCTCAAGTACGTTTTCCTGTCCGCGGATTTGCAGAATTTTGCGGCCGTCCACTTGGAGCCTGAATGGGTTCCAAACCCGGTGGTGCAACGGATCTTGGCGATGCATTTCCAAGAGGGAGGCGATGTCGTGGGATTGCTGGGCCGCTTCGAAGGGGATCCCTTTGCCGAGTCGATCATCACCGAAGCGGCCACTGAGCAGCGGGAAATCCCTGAGCCCGAGCGTCAGTTGGCCGATGTTGTTCGACGCCTCCGGGATGCTTGGTTGGATCGTCAGATCGCTTTGCGCAATGGACGGCTGGGTGATCCCACTCTGGACGACGACGATCGGATGGTCCTCCTCTCCGAGTTGCAGGCGTTGCGTCTTCGTAAGCGAAGCCCCTTGGAACCGATTCCCTAGAGCTCGATGAGAAGCTGTATCCCGATGTGCTTTCGGTTTGCCTCGTGGGATCTTGGAATCTCGGTTTGACAGGGAAGGGGGGGAACGAGTTTTATATATCTCTGGACGGCGCGCTCGTCTATCGGCTAGGACACGGCCCTCTCAAGGCTGAAAGACGGGTTCAATTCCCGTGCGCGCTACCATTCGCATTCTCCAATCTCCCCTCTTCGATTCGTTCCCCTGTTCAATTGGTTCCCCTCTCCAAATTGTTGTATCCTGCTGAGATCCCGCAGAAATGCTGCTGATCGCAGGTGAATCTCGCTCCAGCAACTCGTGCTGTGTTTTCACCGGAACTCGGTTTTCACCGGTCCTCGAATTTTCAGTTCTCCACCAAATTCCCTGAAGTGGATCACTCAACGGTGCTTTGACGGGTCGAGACTGTCGCAGCGTCTCAAGCCGGAACGATGCAATTGAATTGTCCCGTACAGGCTGTCGTACGCCTCCGGATGAAACCCGAAGGCCTTCTTAGGTAGGGACCGATCTCCGAGCGGTCCGGCACCGCAGATGTTGGCACTTTCGGAGAAATCGCCCTACGGGGAGCTGCCCAGGCAATGCTCAGGCAACGATGCAATTGGATCGGTTGTGCTGGCTGGGTTATCTTCCGAAAGAGCGCCGTTGTTCGCTCGTTACAGGCCTCCAATCGGCCCGCGCCTCGCTCTCTCCTCGTCTTGCGAGAGAATCCGCCACGCCGTCCCGTTCCTCACAATTGCATCGTCCCGGCTAAGTCATGGCAGTTCGCGGATCCGCAAGTTCCGGAACTCGACCGGTGAGCCTTCGGACTCCAGGCACAGGAAGCCGCTGGCAGGTGAGCAGCCGGTGCCGCCAGACACCTCCTCGCCGTTCACCCAGAGACGGACCTCGCCGTTGATGGCGCGCACGTAGTAGTGGTTCCACTCGCCCACGCCGCGGCTGAGATTCTTGCGCGGGAAGCTGCGCATGCTGTTCGGTGCGACCGGCGGGAAGGGCGTCATCCGGGCTGGCCCGGTCGGGAAGACATCGCCGTGGGACGTGAACCAGTCGGCCTTCTTTTTGGAGTCGCGCTCGTACTGCTCGGTGTAGCCGTGGTCGAGAACCTGCACTTCGATGCCGTCGGGCAGGCGTCCCCGGCCCGCCTCAAGATTTTTGATCGAAGTCTGGCTGGCCCACAGGAAGACGCCGGAATTGCCGCCCGACTTCAGATGCCGCCACTCGGCGACCATCTCGAGGTTGGTGAATGAGTGTTTTGACCGGATGACGCCGACAGGTTGCCCGGTGCAGTTTACTCCGTTCGTGTGCCACGTGAACGTGTTGGTTGGGCAATTGACGGCGGTGAAATCGGCCTCCCTCAAGGCCCGCCATCCCAGGCCTATACCGTCAATCGTGGCCTTGGGAGTGATCGCCGGTTCAGCCGCCAGCAGCGCGCCGGCAAGCAGCAGAGAGGACCATAACAGTCGGGGAATCATGGCGTTAGGATGGTCCAAGGCACGACTCCCAGGCGAACCAAAACGGCTTCACGACGTCGCCCCGATCTGGCGGTTTTCGCTGAGCCATGCGGAGCCTCATTCAAGGTTCTAGAGGCGATTCATTCGGGGACAGGCTCCTTTTCCCTAGGGGCTTCGTTCCTTGGAAGGAGCCTGTCCCTTCCGGAAACGAGGGACAGGCTCCTGAGCTATGTGTCAGGATCCATTCAGGGACAGGCTCCTTTTCCCTAGGGGCTTCAAACGGGGACAGGCTCTTTTTCGAGAGGCACACCCATTGCATCCGCCCTCACTGAAACCACCGAAACTAGGGACAGGCTCTGAAGCGCTCTGAAGCGCTCTGAAACCAATGAAACGAGGGACAGGCTCCAAAGCGATGCGCCAGAGGACTCCGCGGAATCTTCGGGCGGGCTCAAAGAGGTGGAGCATTTTGTCTCGGTGGTGGATGCGTTTTGTTTAAAACGTCTCAGAACGAGGGTAAAATGGGGTTTAAAACCGATAATATAACGATAAACATAAGATTTATTTGAGCAAGCGGGCTGGCACTGCTTAAGCAGCAGGAGGGGCAAGAGCCTACTTGGGGCTCCAGTCAGCACTACAACCCAATAGCGAAAATGAAACCTATGACGCCCCCTCGTTCCGCCCTCCGCTTCGCTTCGCCGTTCTCGCCACTCTTTGATCGTGATTTGGAACGGTTGATTTCGGGCAGTTCTATTTGGCGAAGTCTCGATGGATGAGCCGATTGTAGATTCACGAGCGGCTCGGGAATCTATTGCATCTACCGGCTTTTGAATGAGAAGATTTCATCGTTTCAGCGATGACCCATGAAAAAAGTAGAAGCCATTATTAAGCCTTTCCGACTCGAGGATGTGAAATCTGCCCTTCAGGCCGCGGGTCTGGTGGGGATGACTGTTTCCGAGGTGAAGGGCTTCGGTCGGCAACGGGGCCATACGGAGATTTACCGAGGCTCGGAGTACACGGTGGACTTTCTTCCTAAGCTGAAGATCGAACTCGTGGTGTCCGACGCTTTGGTTCAGACGGCGGTGGACGCCATTATCCAAGCAGCCCGCACCGGCAAGATCGGTGATGGTAAGATTTTTGTTTCCTCGGTTGAGGAAGTCATCCGGATCCGAACCGAGGAGCGCGGAGAACAGGCTGTCTAATCGTAATTCCCGAATGAACTTGTTTCGCATGTTTGCGGCATTTTTGTCCGCGGCCCTCGTGTTGTTGCCCTCGACCTCCTTCGCCGCCGAGCCCGGGGTCGAGCAGCGTCTTGCAGATCTGGAGGCCTATGTCCGCAACTCTGCCCCGACCGGCCCTCTGCAGGGAGTTCCGGGTCCCGGTCACAATGGTTGGATGATGATGAGTGCGGGTCTAGTGCTGTTCATGAGTCTTCCGGGTCTGGCGCTATTTTATGGCGGGTTGGTACGCCGCAAAAATGTCCTTTCGGTCATGGCGCAGTGCCTGGGATTGGCGGGTGTGGTGGGGGTGATGTGGTGGGCCTTTGGCTATTCGGTCAGTTTTGCCCCCGGGTCGCCTTGGCTTGGTGGTTTCCAATGGTCTGGGTTCTCTGGAGTCAATGCCGACCCCAATGCCGACTACGGCCCATGGGTCTCCCATAATGTCTTCGCCATCTATCAGATGATGTTCGCCATCATCACCCCGGCACTGATCGTGGGCGCCATCGCTGAGCGGATGCGATTCAGTGCTCTGCTGGTCTTTTGTATAGCTTGGATGATCATCGTCTATTTTCCGGTCACCCACATGATGTGGGGAGTTGGGGGATGGATGAACGGGCTCTGGAACGCCAAGGCCGCGATCCGGGCGATTGATTTTGCGGGAGGCATTGTCGTGCACATGACTTCTGGTTGGAGCGCCTTGGCACTTTGCCTGTTGCTCGGGCCTCGCCGAGGTTTTGGACGTGAACACATTCAACCGCACAGCATGGTCTTGTGCATGGTGGGGACAGGCATGCTGTGGTTTGGATGGTATGGGTTTAATGCCGGCAGCGCCGTCGCGGCAGACAAGATCGCCGCCAACGCCTTCACTGCTACTACCCTGAGTGCGCTGGCCGGCCTGCTCACCTGGGGCGCCCTGGAACGTGTGATCCGCGGACGTCCGTCGGTCTTGGGCCTTTGTTCTGGGGCGGTCGCCGGACTGGCAACCATCACGCCGGCCAGCGGTTTTGTGACCCCTACCGGGGCCATGATCATTGGTTTTTTGTCCGGGCTTTCCACCTTCTGGGCCTGCAGTTGGCTCAAGGCCCGTTTCCGCTACGACGATTCTCTCGATACTTTCGGGGTTCATGCCGTCGGTGGCACCGTCGGGACGGTAATGGCGGGCGTGCTGGCTACGTCCGATATCAACCCCAACCTCAAAGCCGAATGGATTCTACCGCTGGTGGGCCGATCTCTTTGGTGGGAACAAGTCAAAGCGGGCGGATTGGTTTTGGTCTTCTCAGTGGTCGTCACGGTTGTTCTCTATTTGGTGATCGATCGACTAATGGGATGCCGTGTCTCGGAGGATATCGAAGACCAGGGGCTCGACCTCGCTGAGCACGGCGAAGAGGGTTACACGCACTGAGCCAGACGCACTCAATTGGGTTAGTGGCGATCATGCCCGCAACCCGAGATGTGCGATTGAATCCAAGCCTGCGCCTCAGACCGGCAACGGCCAACGGAAGGTGGACTTCAAAGGAATAGTCCGACCGTTGGCCGAAGAGGCGCGAGCCGCAGTGATAATTTCGAGGACGTGGAGAGCCTGTTCTGGGGTGGCCAAGAGTTCACGGCCTGTCGCCAGGCATTCCGCCGCTAGGGCAGCTCCCTGTTGCCATATATATCCGCCGGGTTCGGTGCATTCCCGAACCAATTGGGGACGGTCCAACGTGGCCCAATCCACGCCCTGCGGGGCCCAATCGTAACCGACCAGCCCTACGTAACCGCGACTGCCGGTGATCTGGATCGTGTGCCGTTTCTCACCACTGCCGTCATGCCCGTGGGGGTTGAAGTAGTTGAAGCCCGACTGAACATGCGAGAGGACGCCCTTGCCGTGGTCTAGCAGCACCATGGCGTTGTCCTCCTCGGTCACCTGAATTTTGCCCTTCTCGTGAATGGTCCGCTCTGGGGTGACGATGCTCAGGAGGGCCGTAACTCTTCGGACCGGTCCCAGCAGTCCAGTGAGGCTGGTGAGATTGTAAACAGCCAGATCCGGCAAGCTACCTCCGCCCTTTTCGTAGAAGAACGAAGACCAATTCGGCCCTTCGTGCCCGTAGAAGGCGTGTGCCGCGGCAATGCGCCCCAAATCGCCGGAGGCCACTTTACGGGCCATGAAGGCGAACTGGGGGCTTTGCACGGTGATTGGGGCTCCCCAGAGCCGGAGTTGACGCCGCAGGGCCAAACGCAGCAGTTGCTGTCCTGCCTCTAGGCTGTTGGCGATGGGCTTCTCGCTCCACACATGCTTGCCAGCCTGAAGGGCGCGTCGGTTGATGGCCTCATGGGCCTGCATGTCGGTGAGGTCGATGAGAAATTCGAAGGGTTCCCCGGACAGCATGGCGTCGATGCTCGGGTAGTGGTGGGGCACCTGATACGCTTCAGACTGTTTTCGGGCCCGTTCCGGCCGGATATCAGCGACACTGACTAGTTCAATAAACGGGCAACGCTTCAGGACCGGCAGGTACTGGTTGGAGACGCTGCCGCATCCGATGACTCCGGTCCGAATGCGACGGATTCCGGGCTCCGCAGCCTTCAGCGAGGAGTCCCAAGGAGCTACCGCGAACGCTCCGGCAGTCAGGAGGGAAGCCTTAGCAAAGTCGCGACGGGAGATAGTGGCAGAGACGGGATGGGAAGGGTTCACGTGAGGTCGGGATATCTGTTGTTCGGATAGCCTCCAACCTCGGCTCCTGCAAGGTCAGATCGAAGGTACGGCTACACGAAGGGCGCCCGTGGGCACCGATCTTGGTCAATGATAGGGATCAACCCGATGGGCTCAGCGTCCTTTCATTGGCTTGTGTCCGGCCGCTTCCCACGCGGTGATGCCGCCGGAGAGGTTCAGGACCTTTTCGAACTTAAGGCTGTCCATCTGGCCGCAGGCTTTGGCGCTTCGGCCGCCCACGGCGCAATGGACGAGGTAGGTCTTGGACTTGTCCAAGCCAGCGAGCGTCTCGGCGAATTTGCCGCCGCGGATGTCCAA
This sequence comes from Verrucomicrobiota bacterium, assembly GCA_039796015.1. Lineage (GTDB taxonomy): Bacteria > Verrucomicrobiota > Verrucomicrobiia > Limisphaerales > UBA9464 > SXXZ01. The sequence continues at coordinate 3,495 of JBDKKQ010000302.1, read as the reverse complement.
GTTGATCGCGCCCGGCATGTGGCCTTCGGCGTATTCTTCGGCGGTGCGAACATCTAGCACCACCATCTTGGCGTCTTTGCGTAAGGTCTCCCATTCAGCAACGTCCACGTTCCGGAACCGCTTGGTGGCGGGTGCCTCTGCCGCTGTTTTTGCAGCGGGTTTGTCCGCGGCGGTTGCCGGGAGGGACAGGCTGGCCATGGATGCGGCCAAGAGGCACAAGAGGGTCTTCATCGAAGGGTCGGTGAGGGTTTAAGTTTGCTCGAACCGCCGCTCAGGAAAGCTTCCAACCGGGGCGGTAGTCGTGATGGATCCAACGGTCGGCTTCAGGCACACCCCGGGCGCGCAGGTGTTTTGCGTCCCACTCAATGACCTTGCCGGTGCGGAAGGCGAGGTTGCCGAGTTGTCCGATTTCGGTCAGGTGGCAGCCGTAGGTCAACGGGGAGTCGGTCTTGCCGATGCCTTTGCAGGCGGCGATCCACTCTTCGTGATGGCCGATGGAATCCGGAATGGAGTGGGGCGGGGGAGTCGAACCGCGGAACTGTTCTTCGGGCAGCAAGACGTAGCGGCCGTAGTCGGCCAAGAGCATACCCTTGTCGCCGACGAACAGTGTGCCACCTCCCCACTTGGAAAGGTCGGGAGCTCCAGGAACCTGGGGACGCTTGGAGCCGCTGTACCAGTGCATGCGCACCGCAGGAGCAGTGCCCCGGGCTGGGAAGTCGTAATGAACGATCATCCACGGGGGTGCACAGTGGGCATCGGGGGCGGGCCCCTCGGCTTGGATGCGCGTGGGCAGTGGCAGATTTAGCGCCCACACGCCCAGATCCATGTGATGGCAGCAGAAGTCCGATAGGGTGCCGCCTCCGAAATGCCACCAACGGCGCCAATTGAAATGCACCCACTCCGAGCTGTAGGGCATGGGTTGTACCGGCCCCAGCCAGAGGTCGTAGTCGATATTGGACGGAACGGGCTGCATTCCGGGCAGCGACTTGGTTTCCCAAACCGACCCGGTCCAGTGGTGCACTTCACGGACCGCTCCGATGCTGCCCGCGCGAATTAATTCCACCACGCGCCGGTAGTTAGAACCGGAGTGGATCTGGTTGCCGGTCTGGGTCACCAATCCAGAGCGTGTCACCTTCGCAGCTAGGGCGCGGGCCTCAGAAATGGTGTGGGTGACAGGTTTTTCGCAATAGAGAGGACGCCCGGAAGCCAGCACCGCCGTGGCGATCACTGCATGGCTATGGTCGGGCGTGCTCACCACGATCCCGTCGAGATCGGTGCGGTCGAGCAGACGTCGGAAGTCGGCGTACTTGGCCGCGCCCGGGTGCTTGGCTACGGCCGCCCCGAGCCGATCTGAGTCGATGTCGCACAGCGCGACAATGTTCTGGCTGGAGACCCCCGCCAGGTTTTCTCCACCTCGTCCAGCCACTCCGATGACACCCAGGTTGAGCTTTGCGTTCGGGGACACCTTGCGGGCAATCCGCGGTGCATGGCAGCCAGCCGCGGCGGCGGCTCCGGCGATGGCGGCGGAACGAAGGAACTGACGTCGATTGAGAGACATGGTGAATTTCCTGGGGCTGCGGTTCAGTCGATACGGGAGAGCCTGATTACGGTTTGGGCGGCGGGAAGCTGGTCCAGCACTGTTCCATCTCTTCACGAGAAGGGACTTTCAATGGGCGTACGATGCGGAAGCCCAAGAACTGGGCATCGGTCAGGTACCACTTAGATTTGGGCAACTGAGGATCGCGCATCTTCCAACTCGCATCACTGGCACGCCGGGTCGCACTCCGAAGAGCATCGGGTTCGTCATCCCAAGAACCACCGCGGGCCACATGGGGATACTCGGCGGCACCCGGGGTATAGGGAACATCGCCCACCTTGGAATAATCTTCCACGTAGGCGTCGAGCACCCACTCGGCGACATTGCCATGCATGTCGTAAAGCCCCCAGGGATTCGGCTTTTTCTTGCCCACCAGTTGGTACTTCTCACCGGCGTTGGCGAAGTGCCACGCGTACTCGCCCAGCTTGGAGTCGTCGTCGCCGAAGGAGTACTTAGTGGTGGTGCCAGCTCGGCAGGCGTACTCCCACTCGGCCTCGGTGGCCAGGCGGTAGAAGTGCCCGGTCTTGGCGGTGAGCCACTTGCAGTACTTTACGGCTGCATAGTGGGTCATGGAGATGGCTGGGAAGTTTTCCTTGCCCATGCCGAAGCTCATCTCGACATACGGGGTCGTCGGACGAGACACGGCGTCGGATTCCTTGCCGATGTAGGGGTTGACTCCGGGCTGCGCGTTGGCCGGCAGTAACTCGGGCAACGCCAGCCAGAGTTCCCGTTCCATGCGCTCGGTGGGAACATTGGTTCCCTTTTCCAGAGAGGGGAACTGGAAGAGTTCGTACTCGTTCCAGGTGACTTCGGTTTTACCCATCCAGAACGGCTCGATCTTCACCTTGCGCTGCGGACCCTCGTCCGTCTTGCGCTTGCCCTCGGAGGCAGGGCTGCCCATCAGGAATTCGCCTGCGGGAATCGGCAGCATGTCGAATTTGACGTCCGATCCCACGATAGGGTCGCTGTACGGCTTCATGTCGGCGGCGCTGACCTCCTTGGACACCTGCACCACCCGGGCGTGGATCGCCGCGATCATGGCCTCGTTGTCGCGGGTCAGCAGGGAACTCGCTTCCTTCTGACTCAGGGTTACGCCGTCCGGCCATTCTGCGCCTTGTTCGATCCAGTTGCGGATTAGGTCGGTCTTAGATTTTGGCAGCGGTCCGCCCTTCTTGGCCGGCGGCATCAAGTCGTCGTGGTCGGCCGGCAGAATGGTGCTGGTGTAGATCGTAGAGGCTTCGGCGTCACCGCGCACGATGGTCTTGGAGGCGAAGAATTCAGCCTTGGAGTCCATTCGCAGGCCCCCCTTGGCGTTTCCTTCCTTGTGACAGGTGACGCAGTGGACTTCAAAGATCGGCTTCACCTCTTTGACGAAGTCTACCTTCTGCTTCTGGGAGAGACGGAGGTCTTCCGGCCATGCGGCACCCTCTTGGATCCAAGTCTTCAGGGTCTCTTGCTGCAGGGCACTGAGCCGGTCGCCCTTGGGTGGCATCAGGTCATCATGACCGTCGGGCAGAGTGGTCGTCGTATAGATCTTGCTCTTGGCCGGGTCGCCCGGGACCAAGGCCGTGCCACTCTCCCCCCCCTTGATGGTGTCGGCACGAGTCACCATGACGAGGTCAGCCTTGGGCTTTTCGGGGCCGTGGCACTTGAGGCAGTACACCTCGAGGATGGGACGGACTTGTTTCTTGAAGTCCACCGGATTCGCCGCGTTGAGGATCAGTCCCGCGGTGAGGGTGGTGGTGATGGCGACGAATCGGTTCATGCAGTTGTGTCGGGCGTGAGAATACCGCCGGGCCGGTTGCCGGTGTCAAATGCAGTGACGCCCCGGAAGCACGAAAGCTTCAACGGGGATTGCAGGTTTGTTCCGCCGGGAAACCGCTGGAAGCGGACGGAGT
>JBDKKQ010000301.1:0-6804 GCA_039796015.1 Verrucomicrobiota bacterium | reverse complement strand
GTCCTCCTTGCCCTGAAGTAACTGCCATGGACTCCCTGACCTCCGTCATCCTCACCCCGGTCTTCACGGCCGTGCTGCTGTTGCTGATCCCGGGCAATTTCCGGGTCGTGCTGCGTCTGGCGGCCATCCTGGGTTCTGCCTGCACCGCCTGGACGGCCGTCTCTTTCTTCTCCCGATTCCATGCGGGCCAAGAGGGGTTGCAATTCGAGTCACTGGTACCCTGGGTCACCGTGGGGCCGTTGAACCTGTCCTATCACGTGGGTGCCGATGGCCTGAACATCGGCCTCATCCTAGTCACAGGTCTGGTGGGTTTCGCCGCGGTGCTGGTGTCCTGGAATATCGAGCGCCACGTGAAGCTCTTTTACGTGTTGCTGATGTCGATGATCGCGGGGGCCATGGGCGCCTTTGCATCGCTGGATTTGTTCTTCTTCTACTTCTTCAACGAGTTAGCCCTCGTTCCCACATTCATCATGATCGGTGTGTGGGGTCGTGGCGAGGACCGCAACTGGGCCGCCTTCAAAATCACCCTCTACCTCACCCTAGGGGCGCTCACGGCCTTGGTCGGACTGATCGCCTTCTATGTGGCCGCCGGCGCCAATAGTCTGGACGTCATCGTGCTCAAGGCGCATTTGGCAGCTCATCCGCTGTCGGTCTCAGCCCAAACCTGGATTTTCCCGCTGGTGGTCTTTGGCTTCGCCACCTTGGTGGGCCTCTTCCCCTTCCATTCTTGGGCCCCGATCGGGTATGCCGCTGCTCCCACGGCCACGGCCATGATGCACGCGGGCATTCTTAAGAAGGCCGGTCTCTACGCGATTCTTCGCATGGCGGTGCCCTTGATGCCGGACGGTGCTCATCGCTGGCTGCCGGTGGTCGCGGTCTTGGCTGTGGGTAATTTGCTGCACTGCGCCTGGGTGGCCCTCCGTCAGAAAGACATGAATCTTCTGATCGGCAACTCGAGCTTGGCCCACATGGGTTTTGCATTTCTGGGTATCGCGAGCCTGACGGTCATCGGGGTCACTGGGACTGTCCTTGTGATGGTGGCCCACGCGCTCTTGGCCGGCTTGAGCTTCGCCCTGAGTGGCTACCTTGAAACCCAGACGGGCACCGTCGACATGACTCGCATGGGCGGCCTGCTGCGTAAGATGCCCTTCTACGGTAGCGCACTGGTGATGGGCTTCATGGCCAGCTGCGGATTGCCGGGCTTCGCCAATTTTGCCGGCGAGGCCACCGTACTCTTCGGATCTTGGAAGTCGCTGCCTTGGTTGGTGATCATCGCTGCGTGGAGCGGCTTGATCATTGGTGCCGTGGCCATGCTCCGGGCCTTGCGTGCGGTACTTCAGGGGCCTGAAAAACCCGAATTTTCGCGCGTGGCTGACCTGAATTACTGGCGCCGTCTGCCCTTCGTAATGCTCTTGAGCGCAATGGTGCTCTTTGGCGTGGCCCCGGGCATCTTGACTTCCCGCATTGAACCCGCCGCCAAAGCGGTGTTGGCCGCCCACCTGACGCCCTCGCAGGCCCATCAGGCTCCAGCGGTTCCCGCAGCCCCCGCAGCCTCCGCCCCGGGCCATTCCGGACACTGAGCGCAGACCAAGCCTTTGCAGTCATGAATTACTCGCTGATTACGTTGGAAATCCTGGCGGTCCTGATGGGCCTGATCGTGCTGTTGGCCGACTTGTGGGTGTCGCCCACCGCCCGCAAGGCGTTGGGCCTGGGCCTGGCCGCCGCATTGGGATGCTTACTGGCCTTTGCGGTGGGTTCGTTGGCGCCGCAGTCCGGATCGGCCTTCTCCGATATGTTCGTGGTCGACGACCTCGCCCGCTACTTCAAGGGGTTCTTTTTGTTCGCCGCCTTGGCCGTGGTGCTGATGGCTGTGGATTTCGCGCCCAAATTCGGCGCGGGGCTTTCGGAGTTCTTTGCCCTCACCGTCTTTGCCTTGGTTGGGATGCTCTTTGCCGCATCGGCCAATGACCTGGTGCTGCTCTTCGTTAGCCTGGAGTTGATCACCGTGACCTTCTACGTGCTCAACAGCTTCCAGCGGACGCAACTGGCCTCGCTGGAGGCCGGTGTGAAGTACCTCATTCTGGGTGGTGTCTCCTCGGCCTTTATGGTGTTCGGCATCGCGCTGATCTTCGGCACGGCCAATTCCACCAATCTCGGCGTGTTGGCCGCAAAGCAGAAGGAATTGGCCCACTCGGCGCTGTTCCTGACGGGATTGCTGCTCGTTCTGGTGGGCCTGGGTTTCAAGATTTCTGCAGTGCCCTTCCAGATGTGGGCGCCCGATGTGTACCAGGGATCACCGGCTCCCGCGACCGCCTTTCTGGCCGTCGGTTCCAAGGCCGCCGGGTTTGTTCTGCTCATTCGCCTCTTGGTTGGTGCGGTGCCGCAGATCACGGCCGAATGGCACCGCCTCTTTGTGGTGATGTCCGGGGCTACTATTCTCTTTGGAAGCTTGTGTGCGATCCCGCAGCGCAACCTCAAGCGGTTGATGGGCTATTCTTCCATCGCCAACGCCGGATACCTGCTTCTGGGCATCGTGGCCGGTTCGGCGGCAGGCTCAACAGCGGTGCTGTATTATTTGGGTGGCTACACCCTAACGGTCTTGGCTGCCTTCACGGTGATCAGTGCCATCGCCAATTTCGTGGAGAGCGATGACATCAGTGCCTTATCGGGTTTAGGTCAGCGGTCTCCGTTTCTGGCTGCCTGCCTTACCATGGCGATCGTTTCACTGGCGGGCATCCCCCCGATGGCTGGATTTTTTGGCAAGGTGCTCCTCTTCAAGAGTGTCTTGGATGTGGCCCCGGGCCACCCAGAGCTCTATGCACTCATTGCTGTGGCCGTGGTGGGGGTAGTCATTTCGCTCTACTACTACTTCAGTGTCATCCGGGCGATTTACTGGGGTGGCCAATCCGCCAATCTCTCTATCATTCCGGTGGCTCTGTCTACCCGTATCGTCCTCGTGGCGTGTGTGGCAGGGATGTTAGTCCTAGGAATCTTTCCGCAGGGTTTAGTGAAGATCGCTGACCACGCCGTGGCCGGTCTTTCGCACAAGGTGGCTCCGGCTTCGGCCAAGCCGGCGCACTGAGATCCGTAATAAACACAGGCAGGGGTTGTACTTTCGGGTGATTTCCCCCGGCCCCGCTCCGTAGCGATCCGGCTCTTTCCATCTGGGCCGATTCACCTAGTCTCGGGGCCTTGAGTTCGAGTCGGTTTCCATTCTTCAAGTACCTTCTGATGGTTTGGGCGCTGACCCTTCTGTCATTGGTGTCACGCGCCCGATCTGGCGAGACTGTCCCACCAGTTCCCGGGACCGTCGCAGCCGTGGTCCCCGTAGATTTGGAAGCCCTGCCCGGGCGCACTGCGGCCGCAATTTACTGCGTGATCTGCCATGCGCTGCCGAACCCCACCGACCTGGATCGGCGCACCTGGAGTGAAGAACTCCTGCCGAAGATGCGCTACATCACCGGGGTTTCTGCCGCTCCGACCAACGGCTATTTCCGCGACCTCCCGCGGCTTCTAGCAGCCGAATATTTCCCAAAGAAACCGCTCATTCCTCCGGCCGTTTTCGACCAGATCGCGACCTATTACACTCAAGCCGCCCCAGAGCGATTGCCTTCCGGAGAGTCGCTATCCATCGAAGTGGGGTTGCCGTTGTTCCGCCCGGAAATGGCTCCCCATCGGCACTCACCTCCAAGGACCCCCATGGTCCGGATCGACGCCGGGCAGCGGATGATCCTCGCCTCCGATGCGGCCTCGCAGGCTCTGGATTTCCTGGATGGCTCTGGGCGGCATTTGGGCAGCCTCCCGCTGGGCAACATCGCCGTAAGCCTCGCGGAAAGCGGGCGACACTGGTACATCGGCGCCATCGGCCACTTTTTCCCGCGCGAAGAACCTGTGGGCCAATTAATTCGGGTCAACCGCAACACCACTCCGCTGCGACCGGAGCCCATTCTCTCCGGCCTCCCGCGACTGGCACATGTGGCTGCCGGCGACCTCAATGGGGATGGTCGGGACGATTTAGTTTTGTGTGCCTTCGGCAATTATCTCGGCCGCCTGTCCTGGCTCGAGGGGCGTGCCGACGGCGGATTCACCGAGCGAGTAATTCTCGCAGAGCCCGGTTGCCTGCGCTGCGAAATTCGCGACTTCAATGGCGACGGCCGGCCCGACCTGATGGTCCTCCAGGCGCAAGCCCGCGAATCACTGTTGCTCTTCCTCAACGAAGGAGACGGGAAATTCCGACGGCAACTCATCTATCAGCGCCCCCCGAGCTGGGGCCACTCGGGCTTCGAACTGGCCGACTTCAACCGCGACGGACTGCCGGATGTCCTAGTCACCAACGGCGACAACGCCGACTTTAACACCTCGCCCCACAAAGCTTATCACGGAGTCCGGATTTACCTGAACCGCGGAGGCCTGAAGTGGGAATTAGCCTGGACGGCCCCCATGCACGGTGCCTACCGCGCGGTCGCCCGGGATTTCGATTTCGATGGCGATCTCGACATCGCCGCCGCCTCGTTCTTCGCCGACTACGAGACCATGCCCCAGGCGGGGTTCATCTATTTCGAGAACAACAGCCCCGCCGGCGGTCGGGAATGGAATTTCAAGGCCCGGACCCTGCGCCAGGCGGTGACCGGCCGTTGGATTTCCCTGGAGGCCGGCGACCTGGATGGCGACGGCGACGACGACCTAGTCTTGGGTTCCCTCATCGATATGCCCACCCCGGTCCCCGACCAGCTCAAGGGCCTCTGGCGCGAAAAAGGCCCCTCGGTGCTCATCCTCCGCAACCAGACGAAGTGAAGTGAGTTCCTCCTAATCCTGACCTTCTCAGCCGGACCCAGTGGCCCACACGAGGCGGCAGCGGGAGCGGTCCGGAGCGAGCGTAGGAACGTCGACATCCTGATCCCCGTCAGCGCGTAAGCGCGAAAGCTCCTCCTGTCCCAACGTTCCCTGCGAGCGCAGGACTGGTCCCGCGGAGTCCTTCCCGGCCGATACCCCCAACCTCTGTCGAGGCACTGATCCCCAGCGCCAGTCCTGGCACTCTGCCACTGCAAAACAGGCGAGAGAATCCGGGGGTATGCGGCGTTCCTTCAGAACGCACCGGTCGTACGCCCTACCCGGGGTTTCACCCCGGGCTGGTATGCGGTGCCCCGTTGGGGCACTCCGAACAGCCTCACCTCCCCAGCGCCTTCCTGCGCCTCCACGAGGCCGCAGCGAGTGCAGGACCAGTCCCGCGGAGCCCCACCACGAACCTGTCCCACGGAGCCCTCCTCACGAACTGGTCCCGCGGAGCCCTACCACGAACCTGTCCCACGGAGCCCCCCTCCCAGACCGATCTCGCGGAGCCGCACCACGAACCTGTCTGACGAACCTGTCCCACGGAGCCCTTCACCGTTCACCAGACCAGCTCCGCAAGCCAGCCCCTCGAATTCCCCTAGACTCCATAGGCCATTTTTCTGACGTGCGCCTTTGACCCCGATACCCTTCAATCCATCCCCTGGTCATGTCTGTTCCGACTCATCCGATCGAATTGTTGCGCTTCAACACCTGCGGCTCGGTGGACGATGGGAAGTCCACCCTCATCGGCCGCCTGCTCTATGATTCTAAGTCGATCATGGAAGATCAGTTGGAGGCGCTAGAACGTTCCGCCGACATCACCGGTGGCGGCCAAATCAACCTGGCCAATCTCACCGATGGCCTGCGCGCCGAACGCGAACAGGGCATCACCATCGACGTCGCCTACCGCTACTTCGCCACCCCGCGTCGCAAGTTCATCGTCGCCGATACCCCCGGCCACGTGCAGTACACCCGCAACATGGTCACGGGTGCCTCCACAGCGAATTTGTCCATCGTGCTGGTCGATGCCCGTCAGGGAGTCATCGAACAATCCCGCCGGCATACTTACATCGCCTCATTGCTGCGCATCCCGCACCTGGTGATCGCGATCAATAAGATGGATTTGGTCGGCTGGTCCGAAGCCCGTTTCAACGAAATCCGCGAAACCTTCGAGAGCTTCCTGCCGCGCCTGGCTATTAAGGACGTAAAGTTCATCCCGCTGAGCGCCCTAAATGGCGACAACGTCGTGGACCCCTCCACGCAGACACCTTGGTACTCCGGCCCCACCCTGCTGGGTCATCTGGAAACCGTGCACATCGCCAGCGATTGGAACCTCCAAGGCCTGCGATTTCCGGTGCAGTGGGTCAACCGCCCCAACAACCCCACCGACGCCCAGCTTCATGATTTCCGCGGACTCAGCGGTCAGATCGCCAGCGGCATCGTTCGCGTCGGCCAGCGCGTAATGGTTCTGCCCAGCGGTCTCAAGAGCACCATCCAGAAAATCTGGACTCTCAACGGCGAACTGGACGAAGCCTTTTGCCCTCAAAGCGTGACGCTTCAATTGGAACACGACCTCGACGTCAGTCGCGGCGACATGATTGTCGGACTCGATTCTTTGCCGGGCATGTCCAACGACTTGTTAGGCAAAGTGTGCTGGATGAATCCCCGCCCGCTTCAGAAGGGGCGGAAGTACTTCCTTAAGCACGCCACTCAAACCGTGCAGGCTGTGGTCACCTCACTTGAGAGCCGCATCAATATTCAAACCATCGAGGCCGAGCCGGAACCGGCGGAATTGGCGATGAACGACATCGGCGAGATCCGTATTAAAACGGCCAAGCCCATCGTCTTCGACGGCTACGGAACCAACCGACTCACCGGAGCCTTTATTCTCATCGAGCAGGGCACCAATGCGACGGTCGCCGCCGGCATGCTCAATCCTCCGATGGAAGCCGTGAAGCCCGAGTACAACGACTT
>JBDKKQ010000300.1:0-5416 GCA_039796015.1 Verrucomicrobiota bacterium | reverse complement strand
CATTCCGAGATCAAGCGCTGGAGAGACAAACGCACCTTCCCTGCCCTGAAAAAGGGTCAGGAAATCCCGCTCAACGTGGCCTCCCCCAACAACCCAGACGTGCTGTGGCTCATGGAGCGCACCACCCGTCCGCTCTGACCGGCGTTCTTCGAGACGGGCCCACTGGGTAATTTCCCTCGGGCCCGCTCCGTCGGCACACGGGCCTTGAACTCTAGCCCTTGTACCCCAAGAGGTGTCGCTGCTTGATGAGGGTGGCTACCTCGTTGGGTACCATGGGTTCCCAACCCGGCTCATTGTTTTGCAGCATCTTAAGAACATTGCGGCTCAACACGCTCATGTTGGCCTCGTTCACATCGCGTAGGCCTTGGATAAAGAAGTTCTCCATCAAGAACAGGTACAAGTGCCGCAAATGCGGAGCCACGCGCAAGTTGCCTGAAGTAATGATCGCCCCGCTCTCGGGATCCTTGAAGGGATAGACGAAAAGCTTGAGGTCGTTTTTGAACATCCGCCCGAAGCTTTCCAAAATGCCGCCGGCCAACTCGGAATAATACCGCTCCTCGAACAATTCCTTGAGCGTGGGAATACCCATGACGAAGCCGATGGGGTTCTTAGTGAAGCGGTGGAGGTAGGCCGCCAAGCGGTGAAACTCACCGTGGTTGGAGATCAACACCGGGTGACCCAGGGTGGTCAACATGTCTACGCGATCGAGGAAGTCTTGGTGATCAATCCGGCCCTCGGCGCTGAGGTTCTTGAGGGTCATTTCCATCAAGACCACCAGGTTTTTGCCGTCCACATTGGGCTCCTGAATAAACTGAGCCTGGGCGTAGCGGAGCATGTCGACGGTGACATGGGTGACCGGCCGGAATGAGCCGCGCTCCACGAGGATGCTCTTTTTGTACAAGGCATCGGCCGGCTGGACGATGCGTCCGTCGGGCATGAACATCGCGGCGTTGGTCAGCCCCTTCTCCACCAACTGAAGGGCGAGCAGACGGTTGTCGACCGAGGCAAATTCCTTGCCGCGGAACTCGATCATGTCGACCTCGATGCGCTCGATGGAGAGGTTGTCGAGCAGGGCGTTGACGATGGCCTCGGGGTGCCAGTTCAAGTACATCGCCGCGTGGATGAGGTTCACGCCCAGAATGCCAATGGCCTCAGCCTGTTGGAGGCTGTCACGGTCCCACATCGCCACGTGCAACAAGATGTCACTGGGTTCGGAACCCGGATCGCTCTGGAAGCGAATGCCCATCCAACCGTGGGTCTCGTCCTTACGCTGGAAACTCTTGGCCGCCACGGTGGTGGCGAAAGCGAAGAACTTGGTGGTCGAGCCGCGCTGACCTTGGAGGCGTTCGACCAAGAGCGGGTACTCGTGATCGAGCATCGAGATCAAACGCTTGCTGCTCACATACCGATCGCTATGGCCATAAATCGCGTCACTCACCGTCATGTCGTACGCGGAAATGGTCTTGGCGATGGTGCCGCTGGCTCCGCCGACCCGGAAGAACCACCGGGCGACCTCCTGACCGGCACCAATCTCGGCGAAGACGCCGTACTTGGTCGGATCGAGGTTGATCTGCAGTGCTTTCTGGTGGGTATCGAGGTGGTCGCTCATTCCTTGATTCGTATTGAAAACCGAAATTGGACGAGGCGCAACCTCGGGGCGACTCCGGAGTTTTCCCACTACCCGCTGCCCACCGCCTACTGCCCAACGGAACAATCAAGCTCAACCTTCAGCCCCTCTCTCCAGTCTTTCCGAGGTCTCAAGCTTCTGCTAACTCCATAGACCTCCGATCGACATGTCACGCCCCCCTGTCAGCATTGTGATTCGCACCCTGAATGCCGCCGAAACCCTTCGGGATGTGCTGCTGGGGCTCCACCGCGGTGAATCCGACCAATTGATCGTTGTGGATTCCGGTTCAACGGATGGCACGGTTCAACTGGCCCGAAGCCAAGGCGCGGAGATCCTCGTCATCGGTAAGGACGACTTCACTTATGGCCGGGCCCTCAACCGGGGCTTTTCGGCCGCCCGTCATGATTGGGTCTTGAGTCTGAGTGCTCACACCATTCCTGCGGATCGGTTGTTCTTGGAGTCTTACCGCCGAGCCATCGGGCGATTTCCGGAATCGGTGACAGCCGCTGTCGGCCCCATCCTCGGCGAATTTGATGCAGCCCTGAGCGGCGGTATCACATTGTTTGAAGGTGACGACCTCCGCCGGGGTTTCGGATTTGGAGCCGGCAATCCGAACAGTCTCTACCGTCGCAGCACCTGGCAACGACGGCCCTTCGACGAAGAGATCGGCGGTGGTGAAGACCTCCAATGGTACTTCGATGCCCTGAAGGCCGGAGAAACCATCGCCGCGGTGCATGCGGCCGGGGTTCACTACCGGAACCGCCGATCCATGAGAGCCTTTTATCAGAAAGGCCGCGTGGACTACCGGGCGATGGCTCGCTTCATCGAACCACACCGTCCCAGCCTGCCCGGGATTTTCATCCGTGCCGCCAAACTAGCCCTGTATCTCCCCATCGGCCGCGTGGACTGGGCCGGAGCCAAGGGCAGCCTCGCCCATTGCATTGGTAATTATGTTGAGGCGCGTGCCCTGGCACGGCAGGCACGCCGACCCTAGCGGGCTTTACCCATTGCCCGCCCAAGGAGCCGATCTGAACCCGGCTCGGTCGATGCAGTTCTTCCGTGGGATTGCTTCAATTCGAATGAACGGTTACGACTGCGCTTTAACCATGAGCCTGTTCCCTTTTCGGACCCTTGCGTCCTGCCTTGCCGCAACCCTAATCGGACAACACACCTCGCTAGAGGCCGCTCGCCCCGACCTCGCAGCCGCCGCACTCAAGCCGGCCCATCCCGCACCGAAGTACGCGACTACCGGCCGCGTAGAACGCCTGACGCCCGAGTTCGATTCCCTGGTAGCCCCGGGCTCGGAGATGGAACTCTTGGCCGAGGGCTTCGACTGGTCGGAGGGCCCGGTCTGGATTCGCAAGAACCGCGAACTCCTCTTCTCCGATGTGCCGGTCAACAAAGTCTATCGCTGGACTGAAAAGGACGGCTTGAGCGTGGCCCTGAATCCCAGCGGCTACTCCGGCCAGGCACTCAAGTTCCGCGAGCAAGGTTCCAATGGATTAACCTCCGACCGCGGTGAGCGACTCCTCCTCTGCCAGCACGGCAACCGGCAAATCGCCCGACTGGAAGCCAACGGCAGCTTCACCCCGCTGGCCGAGCACTATCAGGGACGCCGCTTCAATTCGCCGAACGACCTCTGCCTGGCCTCCAACGGAAACATCTATTTCACCGATCCTCCGTACGGCCTCGAAGGATTGAACCAGAGCCCACTCAAGGAGCTGATGTTCAACGGCGTGTACCTGCGCCGCCCCAGCGGTGAGGTCGTACTGGTCTCCCGCAAATTGGAGTTCCCCAACGGCATCGCCCTGTCGCCCGACGAAAAGACACTTTATGTGAACCAGTCGGACCCCAAGGCCGCCACTATCACTGCCTTCTCGGTGCTGCCCGATGGCACAGTGGGCGAGGGACGCCTGTTCTTCGACGCCACGCCCCGAGTGGCTGGCAACAAAGGGCTGCCGGACGGATTGAAGGTCGATGAGCGGGGCAACCTCTGGACCAGCGGTCCGGGCGGTATTTTAGTCATCTCCCCAGAAGGCAAGCTGTTGGGCGTCCTCAACACGGGAGAGGCCACGGCCAACTGCGCCTGGGGCAATGATGGACGCACCCTCTACATCACAGCCGACAGCAAGCTTTTGCGCATCCGCACCCAAACCCGCGGTGCGAACTGGCCCCACTGAGCCCCGGGCAACTTGCCTCACTTGAATTGGGACAATTCCTGACGTGCTTCAGCCATTGTTGAAATCCCAGGATTTTATTAGAGTCGTGGTGCTGCCTGAGCCCCTCACAGCCACACTGGAGTGAGCGCCCGGATCCGACCGGACCATGCCAAAATCCTCGAAAAAAACATTCACGACCCTCCACGGGCAATTGCTCCTCGATGGGGGTAGTTTGGGCGGGTCGTGCTTTCACCGGTCGGTGGTGCTGGTCTGCGAACACACCCCCGAGGGGGCGTTGGGTTTGGTCCTCACTCAACCCGGAACCCAGCTTCTGGAAGACTCTCTCCCAGGCGAGGTACCGCCTCAATTTCAGGGAATCCCTCTCTTCGAAGGAGGCCCCGTCCAGCCGACCGCACTGAGTTACCTCTACAGCCAAGCGGGGCATTTGCTCGGCAATGTGTTGCCCCAGCTCACGGTCGGACACCAAATCGAAGAACTTGAAGAGCTCATGAACTCCGGCTCGCCGGGACTGCGATTGAAGGTTTTCTCAGGCTACGCCGGCTGGGCCCCCGGACAACTCGACAACGAACTGCGCCAGAACAGTTGGCTCATCGCACCCGCCGACCTCTCACTCATCTTCGAGACCCCCTCTCAGGACCTTTGGAAGACCCTCCTTCGGCAGCGCTCCAACTGGCAGGAACGAATTCTCGCTGAAACCCCGGACGACATCGCTTCCAACTGACCGTGGAATCAACCCTGCTCTTCTTTGCGTTGCCGCAGGAGGCCGCGGCCTTCGTGAAACTGGGACGCCATCGCGGATGGCCCCTAAGGCCAACAGCCTCGCCCCTCCCTGGCCGCGCCCTGCAACGCTTTGTCGCGCCAGGTCTCGAGGTCTGGGTAACCGGCATGGGACCAAAAAATGCCCTACGCAGTGGCCACGCTGCCCTCGAAACGGGTCGACCCGAGCGCCTGTTCACCTGCGGAGTCGCCGGAGCCCTGAATCCTGAAGCCCAGGTCGGTTGGGTCTACCACGAGGCCGATATAGCATTCCCAGGAATCGATCGGCTTCAGGCCACGGCCTCGACCCCAGGGCGGATGGTCACCCGGGACCGAGTGGTCATCACGCACTTGGAAAAGGCCCAACTCCGCTCAGAAACCCAGGCCGACCTGGTAGACATGGAGTCGACCGTGCTGCGAGACATGGCACGAGCCCAAGGCATTCCTTCGGCCACCGTCCGGTCCGTCTCGGACACCGCCCACGGAGACCTGGTGCTCGATTTCAACCGCATTTATACGGCCGAAATGACCCTCCATCCCGGTCGCCTGGCCCTAGAGATCGCCCGCGCCCCCTGGAAAATCCCTGCCCTGATTCGCTTTGGCGGTAATGCCCAGAACGCTTCGGTCCGCTTGGCCGAGGTCTTGGTAGAAACGCTGGTGTAGCCCCTGTTTAAGGGCTCTCACATCCCCAACTGCTTGAGAAGGTCGGGGGCCATGCGCTGGATCCATTCCTTGTTCCAGACGATGACGGCCAGCAGCACAAAAGTGCTGGCGTCGAAAAACCCATGGGCAATGACCGCGGCCCAGAGTGACCGGTGCCCGATCATCACTAGGGCCAAGATGAACCCGACGA
>JBDKKQ010000299.1:0-5348 GCA_039796015.1 Verrucomicrobiota bacterium | reverse complement strand
GACCTGCGGCTCGAGGAGCACTGGGTGGTGAACGGTCGGCATTACGGTCGCACGGCCAACCAGTGGCTGGAGAACATGGACACCCACGAGACGGAAGTCCGACGCATCCTCGCCGCAACGTATGGCGCCAACCAAGAGACCCGTTGGTGGGTTTATTGGAGGGTCTTCTTCATGGCCTGCGCCGAGCTGTGGGATTTCCAAGACGGAAACCAATGGCACGTCAGCCATTACCGCTTTGCCAAAGTGCCGAGCGCGGTCCCGCGGCTCACTGTCGGCTAGTGGCTACGCGCTGGCGCTCGTGTAATGGCGCAAAGAGAAGCGCCAGAAAAGTTCACTAACCACGAAACAGGCCACGGCCATGCCCAACAGGGCGAGCCATTCCCATGGCGAAGCCAGACGCTGAGCCAACAGCTTGGCGGGGACATTGGAGACCAACAGCATGGGCAAAACCCAGGTGAAGACGGCCCGATAGGCTCCCCGCGGGAAGGCCTCCGCCGGAAGGCGGGCAATATTGAAGAGGTTGTAGTACCCCCAGACGATGCCCTGAGCCCGGACTGTCCAGAAGGAGATGCAGGCCAGAAGGAACATCAGCGAGTAGTGCACGCTCAGGCCCGCCAGGCATACCACTGCGAAACCCAACCACTGGGCCAACGTCGGCACTCGTCCCAGCTGGGCCAGCGAATAGACGATGACCACCAGACCCATCAGGGCATTGATGATGTTGCCGATCTCGAACTTTTTCACCGAGATGAGGAAGCGGGTGTTCACCGGCTGCAGGAGCAACAAATCGAGAGTCCCCTTGCGGATCAATTCGGAGAGGTTGGATAAATTGGTGACGAAAAGGGTGTGGAAAAGCTGCTGGATGAACTGGTTGCAGCCAACCAGTAAGACGACCTCCCACCGCGACCAACCGGCGATCTGGTCGGTATGCCCGTACAGGACGGTCATGAAAGCCAGTTGAAGTCCGAACCACAGGGCCTCGACAACGATCCAGAGGAGGAAGTTCACCTTGAACTGCATCTCGTGGATCAACGAGTAGCGGATCAACGCGGCATAAATGCCAGCATAGCGAGAGAGGGAGGGCATGCAGATTATTGGTTCAGCCAGCGCCTCAACCACCGACCGCGGTGTATTTTCGCAAGCCGCGAGACCAGACGAACCGGGCTATCAGAAAGGCCACCCCCACCCAAGCCAACTGCAGAGCAAAACCCTGCCACAACTCCGCACCCTGAATGCGGCCCAAATAAACACCCACCGGAAAATAGAGAAGGTACGGATAAGGGGACCAGAGCAGGAGTCGGTGCAATCCATCCGGAAGGATGTCCAACGGAAAGAGGTGGCCACTGGCCAGGAACTCGAAGGCGAACTGGATGAAGATGAAGGTGCTGACATCGAGCACCCAAAACGACAACAGCGCGACAGTGTAGGCGATGAAAAATTGCAGAAGCCCCGCCATCAACACCGACAGTAGCGCGAGAACCCAGCCCAAGGACTCGGCGGGACCCACCAGGTATTCCCGCTGAAAGAACAAAAAGAAGGCCACCGGGATCAGAGCCACGCTGGTGTAAATCACGCGTCCGGAAAGGTAGAGGCACAGCCGGTAGGCCAAGAAATCGAGCGGCTTGAGCAGGAATTGGCTGACGGCTCCGTCTTTGATATCGGCGGCGATCTGCCAATCGTCTTCGGCGACGGCGGTAATCGAATCCACCACGGTGACCAACAGGTAGTAGCTCACCATTTGGGCCAGCGTGTAGGCTCCGATGGCCGCGCCGGCCGGTTTGTCGGCATAGATCGCCTCCCAGAGAAAGAGCGTCGCCGCCAACGGAACTAATCCAAAGGCAGCCCGAAACAGGAAGTTGGTCCGGTAGACCAGTGTGTTCTGGATGCCCATGGAGAGCACATGGCCGTACTTGCTCCAGAGATGGGTCGAGGGCGTGGTCGGTAGCGGATTATGGGTTACGGGTGTCATCCCTCTCCCTCGCCCGAGGCGCCCCGGTGGATCTCAGCCGCCAAAAACAGCACGAGATGACGGAGGCGGGCTTCGGGTTGGACGGTCTCCAAGATCATTTGCCGAGCCGCGGGATTGGGCAGCAGGAGAGCAGCGATCAGGTCGGCGAAGCGGCTCGGGTTCTTGATACGCTTCAGCTCCCGAATGCAGTCTTCGACCCGTGTCTCCGATTGGGCCTGACCGCCTGAGGCCAGTTGCCGAATGAGATCCAGTGGCACCGGCTGATCTTGACGCAGGCGCACATCGATCAGGTCTAGGCTACGGTTGACCAGAGCCACCACCTCCGGGGACCTCTCCACGTTCTCCTTAATGGGAGTGATGAGGTGCTGGCGGAAGGGCCGGGTTTGGACGATCCGACCCAAGCGGACCCGGATGAGGCCTTGCAGCACGAGGTTGGAAGTTCCGTTCGGGGTTTGGACCGAGGCCCGAACGAGTCCGAGGGTAGCGATTCGGCAGGGGGACTCTCGCTTGGCATCGGTCCGCTGCATCGCCAGGCAGAACATCCGATGAGTCTCCAGCGACTCGGCCAGCATCTCCCGATAGCGGGGTTCAAAGATGAACAGGGGCATCATGGCCTGTGGAAACAGGCTGGCCTCTCCCAGGATCATTACCCCCATTCGGTCGGGTATCAGCATGGCCCCACGGTAAAGTGAGCTCCAGCCAACGCAAGGCGGGCCCTTGCTCGGAGATTGAATGTCCGGACTGATTCGGTGTCTATTGATCCAGCGACCGGGAATTCTTCCGGCCGTCCAAACCTACTTCATCAATGAAATCCAAACTCGTTCCCGCGGTGCTGGTGCTTATTTGCCTGGGCCTCGGCACCGGATGGTTTCTGAACTCGAAGAAAGCTGAAGAGACACGGATCCAAATGGAGGGTCAGCAATCTGCCCTGTCCAACGATCTGGTGGCCACGACGGGCAAGCTCACCGAGCAAGTGCGGGTGAATGCCACCCTCGAAACCAATCTCAGCCAGCGCATCGAAGATCTGAACACGGTCTCCAACAAGTGGGTCGCTACCTCCGGAGAACTGACCCGCACTTCCGCCGAGGCAGCAAAGGCGGCGGCCGCGGCCAAGACTGAGATCGAGCGCCGGGACAAACAGATTTCCGACTTGGAGGGAGAGAAGGATGACCTGACCAAAAAGATGGGCGAATTGACCGGTCAAATCGGGGGTCTCGAAAACCAAATTAAAATCACGGAACGGAAGCTCGCCGCCAGCGAGGGTGACCGTGAGGCCCTCAAGAAGGAGCTCAAGCGGCTCATCGCCGAAAAAACCGACCTCGAGAAAAAGTTCAACGACCTGGCGGTCCTCCGCGATCAGGTGCGCAAGCTGAAGGAAGAGCTCAACATCGCTCGCCGGCTCGACTTCATCCGGCGTGGGCTTTACGGCTTCGACAAGAAGGGCGCTCAACTTTTGCAGGAAGGCATTCGACCCAAGGCCGCGACCAGCTCGGCCACCAACGCCTACCCCTTGAAGGTGGATGTGGGTACCGACGGATCCACCCGGGTGGAAACCGCTCCCAAGCCGTAGACCCCAACCCTTGGGGCCAATTTGCATCGGTCATACTCCGCGTTGCGGCCGGCACCGTGCGGGCCCAAGCTGACGCGATGCACGGGCAATTACAGGATTCCCACGGACGAGTCATGCGAGACCTTCGGGTTAGCGTGACCGATCGCTGTAATTTCCGCTGCCTGTACTGCCTGCCCGAGACCGAGGAGGCCGCGAATTTCTACCGAACCCGCTACGATGGCCTGCGGAATCCAACCCCGGCCAACCCCCCGGCCAACCTCTCGACGACCCCAATTCACCGGGAATGGAAACCGAAGTCGGAGATCCTCAGTTTCGAGGAGATCACCCGGGTGGTTCGGATCGCTGTTGATTTAGGAATCGAGAAGGTCCGGGTCACCGGCGGCGAGCCTCTATTGCGCCACGGAGTCGACCGACTGGTCGGATCGCTCTCGCAAATTCCCGGCGTCCGCGACCTGGCCATGACCACCAATGGGGCGCTGTTCGGATCCCAGGCCGCTGCCCTGCGGAAGGCCGGGCTGAACCGGGTCAGCTTCAGCATGGATTCACTCGACCGCGACAACTTCAAGAAGATGACGGGGCGAGACGGTCTGGAGGGTGTGCTCGACGGAATCCGCCTCGCCCGGGAACTCGGGTTTCATCCTGTGAAGGTCAATGCCGTGGTGATCCGCGGAATGAACGACCACGAGATCCCCGATTTGGTCCGTTTCGCGGTGAAACAAAATCTGAGCCTGCGCTTCATTGAATTCATGCCGCTCGACTCCAGCCGAGCCTGGCAAAAGGGGCTGGTCGTTCCCGGTCGGGAGATTCTGGAACGTCTGCGCGGGGAGTTTAATTTGCTGCCAGTCGATGCCTCGGCCAATCCCTCAGAAACGGCGCGCCGTTGGCGTCTGGAAGGGTCTGAGGGCGAGTTGGGCATCATTGCTCCGGTGAGTGAGCCCTTCTGCGGTCACTGCAACCGGTTGCGTCTGACCGCCGACGGAAAACTGCGAACCTGCCTCTTCAGCCTCGATGAACACGACCTTAAGCCGCTGCTGCGGGGCGGCGGCTCCGACGAAGATCTCGCCTCGTTGCTGCGAGACCGGGTCCAACATAAGGAGGCCGGACATAAGATTGGCCAGGCCGACTTTGTGCAACCGCAACGCTCCATGAGCTGCATTGGCGGCTGAGCAGCCCGACGAAGCTCTGGACCGATTGATCCATCGAGCAACGAACCGCCCTCTCCGGTTCGCCACGAAAAATCTCTGATGGGGGCGGCTGAGGTCAGCCCTTGGTGAGTGTTTCGTCGAGGTTGAAAAGGACACTGGCCAGGGTCGTCCAAACGGCCAGTTTTCGCGTCTCCAAATCGGCTGCTTTTGGCATTTGCCCCACCTGTATCAACGCCGCTGCCGCCTTGGGGTCGGCCCGGAAACTCCGCTCCTGTTGCAAGACAAAGGCCAGGAGCCGCCGTTGTTCCGCCGCGGTCGGTGGTCGGCCCACGCTCCGCGTGAAGGCGTAGTCCACGCGAGAGGCATCATCCGGACCGCCCTCGGCCAAAATCCGCTGTCCAAAAAATCGAGCCGCCTCGAGTAGTGTTGGCTCGTTCAGTGCGGCCAGAGCCTGCAAGGGCGTATTGGTCCGGGGCCTCCGTGAGACGCAGACATCGCGGCTGGGGGCATCAAAGGTGGCCAACGTGGGATAGGTACAAACGCGTCTCCAGAAAGTGTAAAGGGCGCGTCGATACAAGTCGGGGCCGTCGCTCACTGGCCATTCGTCCATGCCGATCTCGGGACGGAGGAATCCAATTTCCTTCCAGAGGTTGGGCACCTGCAC
>JBDKKQ010000298.1:0-6361 GCA_039796015.1 Verrucomicrobiota bacterium | reverse complement strand
CGCGGCGAAGACCACCACCAAGGCGATGAGGAGCATCACCGTCCAAGAGAGACGCGTTCCATAGTCCTCTTCCCGCATGTAATCCCGATCTGAGAGCATTGCGTTTAACGATAGTCTGAGCTGGGCCCATTTTCCAATGCGGATCCACTCGCGCCGAATTCACCGCGTGCTGAGCCAGAGATTCCGCTGAAGCGCTAGGGCGACGGCCAAGCCTCCGATAAAGCCTCCGAGATGGGCTAGATGAGCAATGGGACCCACCACAAAGACGGCACCCAAGGCGCTGATGACGATCCCTCCCAATAGAACAAACTTCGCCCGGATCTCCATCGGAATGACGAAAAATAGCAGCACCCTCAGACGTTCCTCAGAGTGCAACGCTCCGAGGGCTGCCAATAAACCGCACAATCCTGCTGATGCACCCACTACGGGTACTCCAAAGGAATCCGGCATCATCCAAGCGCCCACCATATGAAGAATGCCGCCCAGAGTTCCGCTGGCGAGGTAGAGCAGGACGAAACGCCACCGCCCCAGGGTCGTCTCCATAACAGGACCCAACGAGTTCAGCAGAAGGAGATTCATGCCCAAGTGAATCCAGCCCCCATGCAGGAACTGAAAGCTCAGGCATTGCCACCAGGCTCCCCGTTGCAACCCTTCGAGGCTCAGGGCGTAATTCAATTCAAACCAATGCCGACGGCCGGGATCGACCCAGTCGAGCCATTGCTCGTAGGCGAAGAACACCAGATTCAGCGCAATCAACACCCGGGTCGCTCCTCGCTCCAACGGCAGCGGCTCCCTGCGTGGAGGCAGCAAGGGGGGAGGAGATTTCATGACGGCTGAGGAAGCGGCCGAGGAATTCAGTCTACCGACACCATCGCCTTGATGACCCCGGTCTCGGGTTTCAACCAAGAGGGAAACTGACCAATCATTTCTCCGAAGGCCGAGCGATGGGTGATCCACGGCCGGGTGTCGATCCGACGCGCATCGATGTGGCCGATGATGCTACGGAAATCCTCTGGGAGAGCATTGCGGCTTCCCAGAATGCTCAGTTCCCGGCGATGCAAAATCGGGGCATGGGGGAAACTCAAATCAGCCTGAGTAATTCCCACATACACCAAACGTCCGGCAAACGCGCAGAAGCCCAGTGCCTGGCTCATGGATTTGTTAGACCCGGTGGCATCGATGACTACCTCGGCCCCGTTGCCGTCGGTCAGCGTCTCGACCGCTGTGAACTCGGAGCCGTCGGCCCGGGTCAGTACGGTGTCGGTCACTCCCATGACGTCTCGGACGAAGGCCAGGCGTTGCTCGTTCATGTCCATCACCACCGTCCGAGCCCCGCTGAGTTTGGCGAACTCGATGACACTCAATCCAATCGGACCGGCCCCGATCACCAGGACCGTCTCGCCCGGCTTCGGCGCGGCGCGGAACACAGCATGACTGCCAATGGCGAGGGTCTCGACGAGCGCCAACTGTTCGAAATCTAGAGAAGGCCCCACATGGAGTTTGCGAGCTGGGACCGTGTAGTATCGCCGAAGGCCTCCGTCGCAATGCACGCCCAGGGTCTGGTTGTGATGACAACAATTGGTGTGACCCCGGCGACAGGCATGGCAGTGCTGGCAATTCAGGTAGGGCTCGACGCTGCACCGATCTCCGGGACGCACGTTCGTGACCCCGTCGCCGACGCTCACCACTTCGACGCCCAGTTCATGCCCAGGAATCCGCGGGTAGGAGAAGAAGGGCATCTTGCCCAAGTAACCTCCGAGGTCGGTGCCACAAATGCCCACTTGATGAACGCGGACCACGGCCTCACCCGGACCGGGAGCGGAGGGTTCGTCGATATCGATGACCCGGAATGATCCGGGCTTTTCCAGTTGAATGGCCTTCATACGCGGGGATTAGGTCGCGGATCGATGGGCGATGTCCGCGGGTTCAACAACTGAAGGGAAACCCCGCCTGCGAGGCGAGAAAATCGTTCCAGATTGCCAACCACGATTCTGTTGACGCCCCACAGCCAATGGAACAGCTTAATCATAACCCCAATGAAATTGTTGTCCCAAACCCATCGACCCCCTCGCTGTGGCTTCACGCTCATCGAGTTGCTCGTCGTCATCGCCATCATCGCCATTTTGGCCGGCATGCTCCTGCCTGCACTGGGCAAAGCCAAATCCAAGACCCTTGGCATCCAGTGCATGAACAACAACAAGCAGATGATGATGGCTTGGCGACTGTACGCCGACGATAATCAGGGTCTGCTTGTCAAATCTCTGGCTGGCGGACCCGAGGACAACTTGCGTGTCCTGCTAGTGGCTGGAAGCGCCAGCGATTCTCCGACCAACACCATCGACAAGAGCCCCCTGATGAAATACCTGGGCAACACTCGCGAGGTTTGGAGATGCCCCGCAGATCGAACGACTCGAATTGAAGCCGGCAAGAAGGTTCCGCGGGTCAGAAGCCAATCGATGAGTCAGGTGTTTGATTATGGTGGGTGGTTGCCGGCGCCTCCGTACAAGACTTACGGGCGACTGGACCACATTGTGAATCCAACCATGACTTGGGTGTTGGTGGACGAGCATCCCGACAGCATCAACGACGCGGCCTGTGCTGTTCAAATGGTGCAGCCAGATGCTAAGTCCGGAAATATCATCGACTTCCCGGCTGCCTATCACAACGGAGCCGCGGGCTTCTCCTTTGCTGATGGCCATTCGGAGATTCATCGGTGGGTCGGCAGCAAGATCCGAACATTCGGCCGAGGCAGCAACACCGGGTTGAATGTCCCAGCGGGAGATTCCCTCGTCGACGCGAAATGGTGGTCGAGTGTGACCACCGTGGGTCCGGGTTATCAGTGAGAACGGTCCGATAAGACACCCGGACCCAGACCATCCGGATCAAAAAAACGGGAGTGGAAGGCGCTGAGCCCCACTCCCGTTTTTCTTGGTTTACTCCCAATGCCCGCGAGCGAGCTCCGTTATTTCTTGGCCTTGGTCGCCTTGACCTTGGCTTGGGGCTTTTCGGGGATCGACGGCTGAGACTTCTGTTGCCAGTCGGCGATCGCTTCATTGGCCCAGATGTCTGCAATGGTCTGACGGCGACGCACCACCGAGGTCTTCTTGCCGTGGACCAAGATCTCAGTCGGCAATGACCGACTGTTGTAGTTGGAACCCATCACCGACCCGTAGGCGCCGGCGCTTAACAGCGCGAGGGTGTCGCCTTCCCCGACCTTCGGCAGCGGACGATCCTTGGCGAAGTAGTCACCACTCTCGCAAACCGGCCCGACCACGTCGGACGACACCTTAGCCCCAGCCTTCTTCGTCAGCGGCACGATTTCATGGAAGCTGTCGTAAAAAGCGGGCCGGATGAGATCGTTCATCGCGGCATCCACGATGACGAAGTTCTTCTTGCCGGTCTTCTTGATGTACTCGACCCGGGTGACCAAGGCGCCCGCGTTGCCGCTCATAAACCGACCCGGTTCGAGGAGAATCTTCAGGCCCAAGGGCTTGAGGAGCGGGATCAGCGTCTTTGCATACAAGTCCGGAGTGAGGATCTCCCGGCCAGCAGCAGTCTTCCACCAGGCAGCGTCGCCCGAGGCAAGGGCATCTTGATAAACAATGCCAATGCCGCCCCCGATACTGAAGAAGTCGAATCCATGGCGGGCATTGAGCTTGGTCACCAGCGGCGCGACCTTCTCGACGGCCTGCCGGAAAGGCTCAACATCGGTCAACTGGGAACCGATGTGCATTTGCAAACCCCGGAGGCGGATGTTGGGGAGCTTGGCAGCCCGAGCGTAGACGGCCTCGATAGATTCAAACTGGATGCCGAACTTGTTGTCGTAAGTGCCAGTGGTGATCTTGGCGTGCGTGTGAGCATCGACGTTCGGATTTACCCGCACGGCCACCGGGGCGATTTTCTTGAGCTTCAACGCCACCTTGCTGATGCGCGCCAACTCAGCCTCGGATTCGACATTGAAGCTATAAATACCCTGCTTCAGAGCGAACGTGATCTCCTCCTCGGTCTTGCCCACTCCAGCAAAGACGCATTTGCCAGGATCACCGCCAGCGGCAATGACTCGCTGAATCTCACCAGCACTCACCGTGTCGAACCCGCCTCCGAGGTCCGCGAAAGTGCGGATCACAGCGAGATTGGAGTTGGACTTCATAGCGAAGCAGATCAGGTGATCCACGGACGCCAATGCGGTGTCGAGCTTGGAGTAGTGGTCGGACAGGGTGGCCTGTGAATACACGTAAAGCGGAGTTCCGTGCTTTTGGACTAGGTCCGAAAGCGGGACATCCTCGCAGAAGAGTTCCCGACCGACATAGCGAAACGAATGCATCGACGGGTTTTGTGCCACAGAGCAGACCCGGAGATCAACCGCGACCCTAGTCTTCGACTCCAGTATATGAAAAAAGGCGGCAGGAAACCCGCCGCCTTTATTGGCTCTTGAATAGCTCCGGCTCTAATCCGGACCGAGATGGGTTAGGCTCCCATGCCGTCTTCGAAGCTGCCGCCTGCCTGCGGGAAACAGAGATTTTTGGCGACGTAGGCAATGCCATCGGCCGAACAGAAATCCAGAGCCTTGTGAGCGCTCTCGGCCTCGACCACCAGCGGGGCTGATTCGCAGCCGTGCAGCTTGCAGTAGCGGTCTTGGTAGCCCACGGCCAAAAGGAGCTCAACGTAGCGCTGCATGTTGAGGTCACCGCTGCCGAGGTCGGTAAACTGCATGGCCCGACGGGTCCAGTTGGACTCCATAGTCCGCAGCGGGAATCCCGGGCGGATGACGAAGTTTTTCACGTGGGCGGCATATATGTATTTGCCGACTTTTAAGAAACGACTCTCCCACGATTCACCTTCCCAGCAGTGAGACGGATCGGCGTTCACCGCAAGGCACGGATCGTTGTCGCAAATTTGCACCAGCATCAGGAAGTCGTCGGCCGTCATGGCGGCCGTGCCGGGATGGATTTCGTGGCACAACTTCAGACCTAGACTGTTGGCGTGCTTGCGCAGCTTGGCCGTCTTCTTGACGAAGCGCTCTTGGCCTTCCTTGACCAAATCAAAACCAGATCCCCCCCAGAAACCCCAGGGATAACCGCTGGCCAGTTCCCAACCGAAGGCCACGCCCCAGAACATGGGCATGGACTTCACGCCGAGATCGGCTGAGAGATCCATCAACTTGAGGAGGTACTTCTCGTGCCAGGCCTCGATCTTTTCGGGCGACAGCTTGGCGACATCGGGTGCGATGAAGGGGTTTCCGGACTTCGTGCCGGTCCAGGCACTGGTGTGCACCCAGAACGGACAGTGGGAGGAGATACCGTCCAAGCGCATGCCCCGGCCATTGAAGGCGGCGGCGATGTCCTTGGCCTTTCGGAAGCCACCCTTGCCGTCGCCCAACATGTAGTTGCTGGGCTGTGCACCGGCTGCACCGGCGTTCTTGGCATAGTCGAGGAACTGCTCTAGGGACTTCGCGCCGTGCTGGGCGCCTTCGATCGAAGCGTGGTAGGCGTTGGGCATAAAAATAGTGTCGATAAAAATACCGGTCGATGGACGGAGTTGGAACTAACCGCTGGAACCAATGCAGGCAAATCGAAACCGCCAGATTCTGTTTTTTCCAACAAAGACGAGCCGGTGATTCAATGGGAAATCTCTAGGCAAAGCAGGTGAGCCCGATCCCTGAAGAAGAACCGACCGAGAGCCAACGCAGGCAGGGCTCGTGCCCCTGAAACCCCGGCCTGGAATCGACCCTTTTCGATGGGCTTCTCCGGGTTGGCTTCCAAAACGCGCACTTCTCCACTCTCCATCAGCAGTACGAGTTTTCGACCGGCTGCCAAAACCGATCCTGATCCGGCCCGCTCCAACGACCATCGGACCTTTCCGGAGCTCGCCTCGATGCAGCGGAAGTCGGGACCCGATTCCTGGCGTCCATGGAATCCATACAAGAAACCGTTCACCAACACCGGCGTGGCAAAATGGGAAGAGAGCGACTCGTCACCCGACCACGCGGGCCGAAGGGTCTTTCCATCGGGTTTGAGCAAGATGGCCCCAACGCCATAGCTGGAGGTCATAAAGACTCCGTCCCCCACGGCAATGGGCGAGGCAGCATTCACACTGGCATGCATACGAGCCCGCCACGGAAACCGAGAGAGCTCCGCCCCATTGGCCGGATCCAGCACCAACAAACCGGCACGGTTGAAACACAGGACTTCTTGCTGACCGGCCCGTGTTCGCGGCACCGGGGAACCATATCCGGCTTCGTCGGTTCCGGCCTTCCACAGCAC
Organism: Verrucomicrobiota bacterium; assembly: GCA_039796015.1. Classification (GTDB taxonomy): domain Bacteria; phylum Verrucomicrobiota; class Verrucomicrobiia; order Limisphaerales; family UBA9464; genus SXXZ01. The sequence goes on along the minus strand of JBDKKQ010000298.1, from coordinate 98 downwards.
CCGACCGTCACTGACCGCAAAAGCCACAACGCAGGCCTCCGGACCACCCACCTGAACGATTAGCCGATCGCCGAGCAACAGCGGTGAGCTGCCAAAAC
>JBDKKQ010000297.1:0-7966 GCA_039796015.1 Verrucomicrobiota bacterium | reverse complement strand
ACCACGGCACCGTGCTGCATGCCTGCCGGCAGGTGCGAGACCGCATGGAGGTCGAGGCTAAGGTTCGCCAGGACGTGGGTTACCTCGAGAAACAGCTCACCCGCTGAGTTGGGTTCCTGCTCATGGGGCAGGAATTGGGCAGGAATGGGGTTCTGGTTTGAATTCAGGCTAAATCGGGAATAAACGTTTGAGCAGGATTCCGGAGCATGGCCATCCGGAGTTCTTGTCCGGAGTTCTCAGCTGGAAACCCGGATGGGAAGTCGCAATGATCGCGGCGTGTCTCCCCGCGGTTTCCATTGCATCTTGCTGCTACTGACTGGTCTTCTGGCCAACCCGGTCGTTCTGGGGGATGCCTCGGTGGGCTTCGAATTGCTGAAGGCCGACCTGACTGGACTGGTGTTCACTAATTCGGTGCCGGCTTCGCGTTATCTAACCAATCAAATTCCGCTCAACGGTTCCGGGGTGGCTTTGGGTGATGTGGACGGAGATGGTCGAACTGATATTTTTCTGGCGGCTTATTCGGGTGGGAGTGCGTTGTTCCGTAACCTAGGGCAGATGAAATTCGCGCCCATCACCGAAGCGGCTTTTGGAATAACCGCACTTTCATCGCTCGATGGAACAGGTGTCGTCCTGGCAGATATTGATGGGGATGGGGATCTGGATCTTTTACTCAATACTCTGGCACAGGGAACTCGGATTTATCACAACGATGGCAAAGGCCGTTTCACACCGGGTGTTGTCATTAATCCCAACCGAGCTGGATCGAGTCTTTCATTGGCGGATGCCGATGGAGACGGGGATTTGGATTTGTACGTCGCCAACTACCGCACGGTGACGGTGCGCGATGATCCCAAGGCCAAATATTCCCTTCGCGAAGAGAACGGGCGACAGCGGATTGTGGCCTACAATGGCCGTTCCACCGATGAACCCGATTTGGTGGGGAGGTTCACCATGACTCCGGTGGGTCCCAGGGAAAATGGCGAGGTGGATGCCTTGTATCTTAATGATGGCAAAGGGAGGTTCACGGAAGTGCCATGGACGCGCGGAGCTTTCTTGAACGCCGCGGGGCGTCCGCTCGATTCGGCGCCGCAAGATTGGGGGTTGAGCGTCCTGTTCCGGGATCTCACTGGCGATGGGCGCCCAGACTTGTACGTTTGCAATGATTTTCAATCGGAAGACCGATTCTGGGTCAATGAAACGGCTCCGGGTGGCCCCTTGCGATTTCAGGCTGCGCCCCAATTGGCCTTGCGGCACACCAGCGCCTTCTCGATGGGGGTGGACGCCGCCGACATCGATCGGGACGGCGTCGATGACTTTGTGGTTCTGGACATGCTCAGTCGCGATCATCAGCGGCGCAATGTGCAGATGGACGGGGTGCCGCCCGGGTTCTACCAGCCCGGCATCTGGGACGATCGGCCCCAGTTCTCCCACAACACCCTGTTTCTCGGGCGTGGGGATGGGACCTTCGCTGAGATCGGGCGTTTGGCCGGGATCAGTGCCAGCGATTGGTCGTGGACGCCGCTATTTCTGGATGTCGATTTGGACGGGTATGAGGATCTCCTCATCTCCAACGGCAACGAGATGGACATGTTCGATGTGGATGTCGGGGCCCGCGCCGAGGCGATGAAATCGAGCCGGAAAATGGGTTTCCTCGAAACTCTGAACATGCGTCGGATGTTTGCCCGGCTCGATACTCCCAATGCCGCCTTCCGTAATCGCGGAGATTTGACCTTCGAAGAGGTGACGCAGGCTTGGGGGTTCGATGCGCCCGGGGTCGAACAAGGCATGGCCGCGGCCGATTTGGATGGCGATGGAGATTTGGACCTCGTGCTCAACGCCTTGAATGAGCCGCCGAAGCTCTACCGGAACAAGGCTACAGCCTCCCGGATCGCCGTACGATTGCGTGGTGGTGCCGGCAATTCTCGGGGCATCGGGGCCAAGATCCGGGTGATGGCAAAAGGGCTCCCGATGCAGTCCCAGGAGATGATGTCTGGCGGTCGCTACTTGTCGGGGGATGACGCGATGCGGTGCTTTGCTTTGGGCACAGCGACAACGGCGGACATCGAGGTGACTTGGCGCAGTGGACGAGTGACCCGACGTACCGGTGCCGGCCCGGGCGTTGCGGAGATTGCAGAGCTGGAGACGATTGCAGTCATGGCGCCACCGCCGGTACTGCCGCTCTTCGAGTCGATTTCGGATCGCTTGGCGCATGTCCACACCGATACCCCATTTGATGAATTTGGACGGCAACCGTTGAAGCCCTTCGACCTCAGCCAGACCGGACCGGGTCTCACCTGGGCCGACCTCAACGGGGATGGATGGGACGACCTGCTAATTTCTACGGGGCAGGGTGGAACCCTTGGAGTGTTCACCAATGACGCGCGGGGCGGATTCTCAGCCTTTTCCAATCCGGCATTGCTCAAGCCCGCGCCGCGTGATTTGACCACCGTCATGGTGCTGCGAGGGGTAATCCTTTCGGGCATTAGCAATGGTGAGGATGGAGTCACCAATGGTGGAGCGATCCGGATCGTGGACCTGACGTCCGGGGTGAGCGGTGAAATCCTGAGCGGCCGCGCTTGCCCGGTGGGTTCCATGGCGGCGGCCGATGTGGATGGGGATGGAGAGTTGGAGATTTTCGTTGGGGTTCGGGAAGTGCCGGGTCGTTATCCTGAGCCGGCGACGTCGTTTTTGGTGAAGAACCGCAGTGGGCGTTTGGGGATTCAGACGGCCTTCGAAAAACTGGGTTTGGTTAACGGCGTGGTTTTCACGGACTTGGATGACGATGCACGGCCCGATTTGGCGGTGAGCACGGCTTGGGGGCCGGTTCGCTTGTTCCGCAATCGAGGTGGAGCTCTGGAGGCTTGGGATCCGCCACTGCATGGCTCCGGATTGCCGGCCGGTGTGGAGCGTCTCTCCCAGTGGACGGGCCTCTGGCTGGGGATCACCGCCGGTGATTTCGATGGTGACGGACGCATGGATCTGGCAGCGGGGAACTGGGGGCGCAACCACTTCTTGGGAGCCGATGCCCGCCGGCGACCGTTACGGATCCGTTCCGGAGACCTGCTTGACGATGGAATTTGGGATATTCTGGAAAGCTACGTGGGACCCGATGGACGGGATTGGCCTGTCCGCAAACGGCCCGCACTGGTGCCGTTTATCCCGGATGCGGCGAAGCGCTTTCCGGATTCGGGGACCTTCGGGAAGTCTTCCATGGAGGATCTTTTTGGTTCGCTTCTGGGTCCAATGCCGAGCGTGTCAGCGCTCAATCTGGATTCGGGGGTGTTCTTAAATCGGGGAGATCATCTGGAATGGCGCCCCTTGCCGCCGAGGGCTCAGTTGGCGCCGGCCTATGGGTTGGCGGTGTCCGACCTAGATGGCGACGGGACTGAGGACGTATTCCTTTCGCAAAACCACTTCGGTGTGCATTCGGATGATGCTCGCTATGACGGAGGGCGGGGATTGCTCATGAGCGGATCGGGTCGCGGAGACTTCCGGGCTGACGAACACTCGGGCATCGTGGCCTGGGGCGAACAACGCGGAGTGGCCTTGGCGGATCTGGATGCCGATGGGCGCACCGATCTGGCTCTGAGCCAGAACAGCGGACCAACGCTGCTCTTCCGCAACCGCACCGCCCGCCCGGGTCTTCGGGTTCGGCTGAAGGGGCCGACCGGGAATCCGACCGGAATCGGCGCCTCCCTTCGCTGGTGGACCGGCGGCAAGGCGGGGGCCCGTCGAGAAATTCGTATGGGCGGAGGTTACTGCAGTGTGGATAGCCCGGTGACGGTTCTCGCATCGGATCGGGCGGCCGGTGAGGTCGAGGTGCGTTGGCCGGGTGGCGCTGTGCAACGCGTGCCGGTCGCTGCCGGGGTGGCCGAGATCACCTTGACGCCATGATGAATCCTCAACCCTCTAGGATGTTAGCGAACCTGCTGAGGTTCTTCGCTGTGCTGATGGTGTCCTTTGCTTTGGTTCCGGGATTGCGAGCGGCCCAGACGGGGCTTCGGATCCAGGCCTTGCCCTCGATCCCTCGGTCCTCACCTGGGCTCACTCGATTGTCGGCCCCGGGGTTGGGCATCGAATTCACTAATCGCCTGTCCGAAGAACGGGCGGTCACCAACCGCAATCTGGTCTCCGGCTCCGGAGTGGCGCTGGCCGATGTGGATGGCGATGGCCGTCTCGATGTCTTCCTCTGCGGTCTGGATTCCCTGAATGCGATGTACCGCAATCTCGGGGACTGGCGTTTCACCAACGTGACGGCCCGCGCCTTGCCTGGGGTGAGTTGGCTCAACCCGTCTTCGGGATCCAACGATTCGACCGGAGCGGCCTTTGCCGATGTGGATGGCGACGGGGATCCGGACTTGCTGGTCAATCAGTTGGGCGGCGGCACCCGACTCTGGCTCAATGACGGCAAGGGCCGTTTTGAGGAAGCCACCGATGCGGCCGGGTTGCGCTCGCGCAGTGGCGCCACCTCGATGGCCTTGGCTGACGTGGATGGCGATGGGGATTTGGATCTCTACGTGTCGAACTTCCGCCCGACCACCGTGCTCGATCAACCCAACACCCGATACCAACTCCGGCAAACTGAAACCGGCACGGTGATAGTGGCGGTCAATGGGCGCCCGGTAACCGCATTGGATCTCACCAATCGCTTTGAGATTCGCGCCGGTGGAGAGGTGGTTGAAATGGGGGAGGAAGACGTACTTTTCCTCAATAACGGGCGAGGCCGTTTTATTCCGGTCTCTTGGATCGGGGGAGGCTTTTTGGACGCCTCGGGCAAAGCTCTGACAGCGCCACCCCGGGATTGGGGGCTGGCCGTTCGCTTCCAAGACATGAACGGGGATGGAAAGCCCGACTTGTATGTCTGCAACGACTTGCACACCCCGGATCGGATTTGGATGAATGAGACCGGACCTGATCACGCCCTGCGCTTCCGGGAACTGGCGTCTTGGGCACTGCGGAGCAATCCGACCTTCTCCATGGGAGTCGATTTCGGGGACTTGGACCGCGACGGGCAGGTCGATTTCTTCGCCGTCGATATGTTCAGCCGTAATCGGGCCTGGCGTCACACCCAGACGGCAGGCATGGCCCCCGTGTTGCGCCTGCCCGGCCGATCTGCCGATCGGGCCCAGGTCCAGCGGAATGTCCTGCAGCTCAATCGGGGGGACGGCACTTGGGCGGACGTCGCCTGGCAGTCGGGTGTCGAGGCCAGTGAATGGTCGTGGGGTCCGGTGATTCTGGATGTGGATCTCGATGGATACGAGGACCTGCTAGTTCCCAATGGCCAGTGGCGCGATTTCCAAGATGGGGACGGTGCGCGGCGCATTGCCGAGGCCCAGCGGCGTGGGGCCCTAAAGTCCCCAGCGGAGATCACCGAGATGGTTAAATCTTTCCCCAAGCTATCGACTCCCAACGTAGCCTTTCGAAACCGCGGCGATGCCACCTTCGCGGACGTCTCCCTGGCCTGGGGCTTCACTGTGGATTCCATTTCGCAGGGTGCGGCTATCGGGGATCTCGACGGGGACGGGGACCTGGACGTTGTGATGAACGACCTCATGGATGCGCCGGCCTTTTACCGGAATAACGCGAGCGCTCCGCGGATCCTTATCCGCCTCAAAGGCAAGCCCCCCAACACTCGAGGCATTGGTGCTTCGGTGACCCTTCGTGCGAGCGGATTGCCAGACCAGACTCAGGAGATCATCGCTGGCGGGCGGTACTTGAGCGGGGATGAGCCGGCGCGTTCCTTTGCCACGGGTCAGGCTGCTTCCGCAGGCCTTCGTGTTCGCTGGCCCTCGGGACGAGTCTCAGAATGGCAGGAAGTTCCGGTCGGTTCTGCGGTCGAGGTTTCGGAGGAAGAGTCACCGGGAGTCGAGGCGGTTCCTTCCGTGAAGCCGCCCGCCCCGTGGTTTGAAGACCAGACCGCACGCCTCGCTCACCGTCACGAGGATGAGCCCTTTGATGATTTCGGCCGTCAGCCGGCCCTGCCGCATCGACTGTCGCAACTGGGACCGAGCCTGAGCTGGACCGACCTCAATGGAGATGGGCGTCCGGACCTGGTCATCGGAGCCGGACGCGGTGGCAAGCTCGGCGTCCGCATCCAGGATGGAAAAGGCGGATTCGAGGCACGAGAGACTCCGCCGTTCCATAAGACAACCGGCCGAGACATCACCTCGATTCTTCCCATTAATGGAGTCCTGTTGGCGGGGATCTCTAATTATGAGGACGGTCTGACCAATGGCGGAGCCCTGCGCATGTATGACATAGCCGGGGGGCGCAGCGGTGAAATTTTGGTGGGCACGACCTTTTGCGTCGGGCCTTTGGCTGCCGCCGATGTGGATGGGGATGGATCGTTGGAGGTGTTTGTGGGTGGTCGATCCGTGGCCGGTCGTTATCCGGAGGCGGCTCCCTCGTTATTGTTGCGCAATCAAGGAGGGCGCCTGATGCCGGTGGCACGTTGGGACAATCTCGGTCTGGTGACGGCCGCCTGTTTCACCGACCTCGATGGCGATGGTTGGCCCGACCTGGTGGTCGCCCGTGAATGGGCTCCACCTCAATTTTTCCGGAATGACTCCGGTCGACTGACCGAATGGACTCCGACCCTGGAAGCCGCGTCCGGCCGGCTTTCCGGACTTTGGAATGCTGTGGTGGCCGGCGACTTCGATGAAGACGGGCGGATGGACCTGGTCCTGGGGAACTGGGGGCGCAACACCCGCGGGAGCGCGACGACGACAACGGCGGCGGCCCCACGGCGATTGTGGTATGGCGACTTCGGTTCCGGCCAAGGCCTAGACTTGGCCGAGAGTTGGTATGATCCAGTGCTCAAGGCCGACCGCCCGGAACGTGAGATGGGATTGTGGGCAGCCCTTTTTCCGAGCATGCGGGAGCGGGTGGATTCGTTGTCTGCATTTTCCAAGGCCACCCTGCCGATGCTTTTGGGTGATGCGTTGCCGGGGGCCCGATCGGTCTCGGTAGATACTCTCGACTCGGTGCTGCTGCTCAATCGGGGAGGGCACTTTGTCGTGAAATCGTTGCCGGCGGCCGCCCAGCGTGCCCCGGTGACCTCCCTTTGCGTGGCGGACTTCGACGGGGACGGACACGACGACCTATTCCTTTCCCAGAATTTGTCCACGGCCCATCCCTTTGCCGAGCGCTACGACGCAGGGCGGGGGTTGTGGTTGAGGGGCGATGGTCGGGGTGGATTTGTCCCGGAAGAAAACTCTGGTGTCCGCGTTCAGGGGGATGGTCGAGGGGCTGCGGTTTGCGATTACGATGCGGATGGTCGAGTGGATTTGGCGGTGGGGCAGAACGGCGCCGAGACGACGCTCTGGCGCAATGTGTTGGCGCGTCCGGGTCTGCGGATTCGCCTTTCCGGCGGCGGGGGCAATCCAACGGCTGTGGGGGCCCGGGTCCGATGGAGATCGACCTCGGGCTTCGGGCCGTGGCGGGAGATTCACCTGGGTTCTGGCGATGGGTCCTGCGATGACCCGGTGACAATCTTGGGTGTCGGAGATCAGAAGGTCGAAGCGGTGGAGATTCGTTGGCCCGGAGGCGGAGGGGTTTCGGTGCCGGTGATGGCGGGACAGCGCGAGGTCTTGGCCAGCCAGTCCGCCCGATTTGAGCACTGAATGAGCAGGCGGGTTGGATGCCCTTTTTTGATGGTATGACGGTTGCCTTTGCCGGAGGAGAGGCTTCAATACAAACGACTCCTCTTTCCCGTGATCCACAGCATCCCAAGACGACTCGGATTCTGGCTCGCAGCCCTTTGGGCTTCGGTGCTGTTGCTGTCTGCTGCAGCCACCTCGTCGGGCTCGGGGGATCCGCTGGGACGGAGCGCGGTGGTTTTGCTGCGCGATGAATGTTTTTCCTGCCACGGCGAAACCAAGCAGAAGGCTGGGCTTTCGTTACTGACCCGCGAGCAGGTGCTCAAGGGCAGCGAGGAGGGGCCAGTGGTGATCGAGGGACGGCCGAA